>DAOWAH010000217.1 GCA_030634675.1 Fidelibacterota bacterium | reverse complement strand
CGAATACACGAAAATTAGTATTGTCCTCAGCTAAAGAATTGGCCGCGGAATATTTTACCCAACGTCGTGAGATCGGTGTGATGAATGTTGGTGGAACTGGCAAGGTTATTATCGATGGAGAAGAATATTCGATGGAAAATCGAGACGGGCTCTATATCGGCCGTGGCAAGAGAGTGATCGAATTTGAGTCCGCTCACGAGAAGGATCCAGCCCTCTTTTATTTTCTCAGTTTTCCCGCTCACCGCGATTATCCCACTGTTTTAGCCAAACAATCGGAAGCAGAAGCAGTGAATCTTGGTTCCAGAAAAGAATCTAATCAACGGACGATTTATAAATATATCCATCCCGGTGGAATTAAAAGCTGTCAGTTAGTAATGGGCTTTACCGAATTAGAAGAGGGTAGTGTCTGGAATACTATGCCAGCTCATACTCATGAACGGCGGATGGAGGTCTATTTCTATTTTGATATTCCAGATGATGCTGTTGTGTTTCATATGATGGGGAGGCCCTCTGAAACGAGGCATATTACTGTAAAAAATAGACAGGCAGTGATTTCTCCTAGTTGGTCAATTCATGCTGGTGCTGGTACAGCCAATTACACTTTTATCTGGGGTATGGGTGGTGAAAACCAGGAATTCGGCGATATGGATCATATTGCCATTCGTAATTTAAAATAAGCATAATCAAGATTGTAGAGGCTATAATGATTCTTGAAAAATTCAAACTTGATAATAAAGTGGCAATTGTCACCGGTGCTGCCCGGGGGTTAGGACAAGGGTTTGCGGTAGCCCTGGCTGAGGCTGGAGCGGATGTTGCTCTGGTGGATATACTCCCAACGGACGAGACCCATCAAAAAGTTGAAGGTATCGGACGAAAAGCCATTTCCATTTCCGCTGATATGATAAGAATCGATTGCATCAATGATATTGTCAACAAAACCATTAATGGGTTAGGTCGAATTGATATACTGGTTAATAACGCCGGTATTATTCGGCGTGCACCTTTGACCGAGTTTTCAGAAAAAGATTGGGATGATGTAATAAATATTAACCAGAAATCCCTGTTCTTTCTGACACAAGCTGTGGCAAAACAGATGATCAAACAAGGGGAGGGTGGAAAAATTATTAATATTGCATCAATGCTCTCCTTCCAGGGTGGAATACTGGTTCCGTCCTACACTGCATCAAAGAGCGCAGTTGTAGGCTTGACACGACTGATGGCAAACGAGCTTGGAGAAAAGGGAATTAATGTTAATGCAATTGCGCCCGGGTATATGGCCACCGATAATACAGCTGCTCTACGGGCTGATAAAGATCGTAATAAGGCAATTCTGGATCGGATTCCCTTAGGACGGTGGGGTAACCCCGAAGATTTACATGGTACTGCCGTGTTTTTAGCCTCGACAGCTTCAGATTACCTACAAGGTTATACAATTGCCGTAGATGGCGGGTGGCTATCGCGTTAAACTGCTCAAATGCAAATTATTGCACACAATTAGGGCTTATCAGACAAGGCATCAATGGCGCGTAGAAAACGGACTCCTGTAGGCACACCACTTACACCTGATTTATTGGTTAATCTGGGTGCTATAGATGAACTAGGAAGATATGATGGTGATTTTGATCCTCAGAGATCACATATCAATCTGTATAGGATCTGGACCTGTCACGGATACCATGAAAGCGGTAACCAAAACCGTGGCTATCTGAGAATTGAGCGGCAATCGTCGGATTTGGCAGGGACCATTGCCTACAAGATATCCCAGAAAATTCTGAATGATCATGGATTTCTTCATTGCTATTCGGCATCGATACTATGTCGCAATGATGAATTATCATCGCTGATAAAATGGAATCTACACAGCCAATTCTTTGGTCCAGATAGAGAAATAATTCCAGATCTGGAAACCAAGGAAACTGACACTGCCGAATCGTATCAACAAAGAATGAATACTGGAATTGGTACTGCGTTAGCGGATGGCGATAAAAACTTAACAGCTGATTGGTGTCTCTTTGATGCCGTCCAGCGGTTATCAGTTAATCCTGGACTGGCTTTGGAATTCAACATGTTAGAAGAAATGACTATGTTTAGAAAAAACCATCGGCTGCGGTACGATGAGCAAGAAAGATTGAACATATCCGATGAAAGTCGCCAATTATTTCGGTTCTATCAATATGGTCAGGGAACACTGCCGACGGAGTACTGGCTGGATATCCACCAGCGCCTGATACTGGCAGTCAATTTCAGCGTAGCCTATATCCTTGATGATCAAGCCGAGGAATTGCTGCAGGGATTAATTGTAGACCAGCGGAATTGATTGGATTACGAACTAACTGAAAAGATGGTCTTGCAAAAGAAAAAAAGTACCAGGAAAACCAAAGGGGGTCTAATCACCCGACGGAAGTTTATTAAGATTGCTGGAAGTGCTTCCGCACTACTTTCTATCAATTGTACAGGTTTTACCAGGAACATTATTACTTCGAAGACCAAGACCTTTCCTAATATCCTGTTTATTATAACAGATCAACAGCATATTGATACTATTTCTGCCCGCGGGTGCCGAAATGTAACTACATCGACAATGGATCACTTGGTGAAACAGGGTACATGCTTCACTGAATCATTTAGTGCTAATCCGATTTGTAGTCCGGCTCGTAGTAGCCTTTTTACCGGTCGACCTTCATCAGAAACCGGCGTACATGTTAACGGTCATCCAATCCGAGATGATATTCCTAATATCGGACAATGGTTTCAATCCCATTCGAGCTATGAAACGGTATATGCCGGTAAATGGCATCTGCCGGGTACTCATCAAGCCCAAATTCCCGGTTTCAGGGTGTTAACAACAGCAATGTCCTTTCATGGCATATTGGGTGATACGGCCACGTCCCAAGCCTGCGCAGCTTATATCAACAACCGTTCATCTTCAAATCCGTACCTGATGGTTGCCTCGTTTATGCAACCTCACGATATGTGTGAATGGTTACGTTTAAACCAGAATAATCAAGAGTCGCTGCGATATAAAGAATTAGCAAATGAGTTACCACAATTGCCTGATAATTTTGATTTTGACAGTCAAGAACCGGAACACCTGATTAACATGCGTAAAAATGATGAGCCAGCATTGGGAGGATGGAAAGAGGAGCATTGGCGTTATTATCGCTGGAGTTATTACCGCCAGGTAGAAATGGTGGACGCTCAGATTGGACGAATACTCCAAGCTGTTTACGATAAAAGGCAGGAGCAGGAAACTATCGTTGTTTTTACTTCTGATCATGGGGAAGGATTGGGACACCATCGGAATGTGCGGAAAAATATTTCCTACAATGAAGCATTGAAGGTGCCTATGATTATTACCTGTCCGGGATTAATTCCAACAAACCAGGTAAATTCTCAGCAATTAGTGACCGGCCTGGATATAATGCCAACAATTTGCGATTATTCTGGAATCAGTTGCCCAGAAAACATTCGTGGCCGTTCCTTGGCGCCGGTAATAACTGATGGAAAAAATGATTCAACTCAATTTATCGTGATGGAATTGGCGGCTAATAAGGGCCGTGTTGTTCGATCAGAACGATTTAAATATGTAGTTTATCATGAAGATCTTATCGAGCAACTATTTGATATCAATAATGACCCTGGTGAGAAGGTTAATTTGGCAGGGAGTGTAGATTACTCTGATATTGTCGATGGACTTCGAAAAATGCTAATGCAGTGGGAGAGCCGGTTAGATACGGCCACTGATTTACCGGCGGCGGATGCATGGTGGCGACAGGGATAGAAAAATCGATGTTGGAAAAATGACCGG
>DAOWAH010000054.1 GCA_030634675.1 Fidelibacterota bacterium | reverse complement strand
ATTTTTAACCATTCAACTTAATTCCAGCGGATTTATTCATTCCACTTCCAATATTTCGTTTTTAGCGATTTCAATTTCAAATACCAAACCGGATTAATTGGAATATTTTTGCATTGTTGTCCCTTTCTGGACTGGCAGCAATTGCCATTAATTAGCCTGCTGATTTCACCAATTTTAACTGTACTTTCCGGCCCGTAAATCGGAAGTATTATTTAGAATACAAGTTACTGTACCAGATTAAATTAACTCTTAGATTTATTAACAATCACAGACAGATTTCATGAGAAAACAGAATTTTCGCAATATCGCAATCATCGCCCACGTCGACCACGGCAAGACCACCCTGCTGGATGGTATGCTCAAACAGAGCGGCACTTTTCACGCCCACCAGGAAGTGGCCGAGCGGGTCATGGATTCCATGGATCTGGAACGGGAGCGTGGCATCACTATCACCGCCAAAAACACATCGGTCTGGTATAATGATGTAAAGATCAATATCATGGACACCCCCGGTCACGCCGATTTCGGCGGTGAAGTGGAACGCGGCCTGAATCTGGTGGATGGCGCCCTACTGCTGGTAGATGCCAGCGAAGGTCCTTTGCCCCAGACCCGTTTCGTGGTTAACAAGGCCTTGGCTAAAAACCTGCCGATCATTCTGATGATCAATAAAATCGACCGCACCGACGCCCGGATCGAAGAGGTGATCAACGAAGTCTACGACCTTTTCATCGATCTCAATGCCACCGATGAGCAGATTGAATTCCCGATTCTTTATACCAACGCCAAGACCGGCGTCGCCCATCGTGCACTCAGCGATGACTCCAGCGATTTGAAGCCCCTGTTTGAAACAATCCTGTCGGCGATTCCAGGCCCTGTGGCCAGCGATGATCACATTCCCCAGTTCCTGGTGACCAATCTGGCTTACGATTCCTATGTGGGACAGGTAGCCATAGGCCGCCTCAATAACGGCTCCCTGGAAATGAATAAAAATTACAGCTTATGTGGTGAAGCCGGTATTACCAAGGGCATTAAATTTTCGGCGCTCTATACTTTTTCCGGTTTGCAGCGTCTGAAGGTGGACCAGCTCGAGGCCGGTGATATCATCGCATTGGCCGGCGTCGAAAATGTGACCATCGGCGACACTATTTCCGATGGGGAAAATCCGAAGCCACTACCACGCATCCAGATTGATAAACCCACCGTATCGATGATTTTTTATGTCAACAACAGCCCCTTTGCCGGCCAGGAAGGCAAATACTTGACTTCCCGACATCTGAGCGAACGGCTGCAACGGGAAGTGCTGAGCAACGTATCACTGGAAGTAAAGAAGACCGACCGGGCCGACGCCTTTGAAGTCTGTGGCCGCGGCGAATTGCAGATGGCGGTCCTGATCGAAACTATGCGCCGGGAGGGCTATGAATTCATGGTCTCCAAACCGCGGGTGATCACGATTGAAAAAAATAGCCAGACCCTGGAACCGATGGAAAAGGTATTCATAGATATCCCCGATGATAAAGTGGGCGTGGTTACCGAAAAACTGTCGAAGCGTAAAGGCCGCATGACTAATTTAACTAATCACGGTCACGGCCGGGTAACGATGGAATTTTCGATTCCATCCCGGGGCTTGATCGGATTTCGCAGTCAATTTCTGACAGACACTAACGGCGCTGGGATCATGAATAAATTATTCGACGGTTACGCCCCCTGGTTTGGTCCGATTCCCCAGCGCTCGTCAGGAGCGATAGTAGCCGACCGTCCGGGTCGAGTGACCACTTATGCCTGCCTGGGCATGGTGGATCGTGGCATCTTGATGATTGAGGTCAATACCGTAGTTTACGCCGGACAAATTATCGGTGATCGCAACCGCACCGAGGATCTGACGGTCAATATCACCCGTGAAAAGAAGCTAACTAATATGCGTGCATCCACTTCGGATGCCACAGTGGTGCTGCGACCGCCGCGACTGCTGTCGCTAGACCAAACGATAGAATTTATCGCTCAGGATGAACTGGTGGAGATCACCCCCGCCAGCATCCGCTTACGCAAAATGGAACTGGATGCCAATAAGCGGGGTGCGGCTCGTAAAAAGGAGAAATACGGCTAAATTGATTAGGATGCCATCCCTGCGAGGGATGGCATCCTTCAAGTACATAAATTATTTTTCGATCAGTTTTATTCCCAGTTCCCGTAATTGCTCGTCCGATACAATATTAGGTGTACCATCCATGAGTGAGGTGGCCGAGGTTGTTTTTGGGAAAGCAATGACATCGCGAATCTGATGTGTTTTGGCCAGAATCATGATCAACCGATCAAAGCCGTAAGCGATTCCACCATGGGGCGGAGCGCCATAGGTCAGTGCTTCTAATAAAAATCCGAATTTGACCTGAGCTTCGTCTTCGCTGATTTTCAGTAAATTGAAGACTTTCCGCTGCACATTTGTATCATGGATACGAATCGATCCGCCGGCGATTTCATGACCATTGATCACCAGGTCGTACCCAAGAGAGCGAGCCACACCGGGATTGGATTCCAGCAATTCGATATCATCCGGATGGGGTGCCGTAAAGGGGTGGTGTACAGCGAGGTACCGCTGAGACTCCGCATCCCAATCAAACATCGGGAAATCGGTTACCCAGACGGGCTTAAATATATTGTCATCCGGCAGCCCCTCCCGTTTGGCCAGCTCATTACGCAGGGCTCCCAATGCCGGTAAAACCACCTTCTTTTCATCACCGATCAGAAATAAAATTGAACCATTTTCTATTCCTAGTTCAGCGATCAAGCTGCGCTGTAATTCCGAACTGAAGAATTTGGAAATGCCACCGGTCAGATTGTTGTCGTCCATCTTCATCCAAGCCAGACCCTTAGCGCCGTATTTTTTCACCAGTTCGGTGAGGCTATCGATAACCTTCCGGGAATACTTAGTACCATTGGGTAATACAATTCCTTTTACGCATTCAGCCGATTTGAAGGCATTAAAATCGGATTGATCGGCGAAATGTTTGCAATCCTGTAATTTCAACTCGAAACGCAGGTCCGGCCGGTCGGTACCGTAATTATCCATGGCTTCAGCATAGGTCATAATTGGGAAGGTCTCCGGTAAATCGACATTGATAACTTGCTTGAAAATTGTTTTGGTCAGCGCTTCACAGATTTCCCTTATGTCAGCTTCGTCAATGAAAGACATTTCAACATCGATCTGAGTAAATTCCGGTTGGCGGTCGGACCGCAGGTCCTCATCCCGGAAGCATTTGACGATCTGGAAATAACGGTCGAAACCGGCGATCATCAGTAATTGCTTGAAGGTTTGGGGTGACTGGGGCAGGGCATAAAATTTACCCTTGTGAATCCGGCTGGGCACTAAGTAATCACGGGCGCCTTCCGGGGTGGATTTCATCAGCACCGGCGTTTCAATTTCGATGAAGTTTTTTGCTGCCAGGTGATTCCTTGTCACTTGGTAGGTATGATGGCGAATCATCAAATATTTCTGCAATTCTTCGGTCCGCAATTCTAAGTAGCGGTATTTCAGGCGCAGGTCTTCCAGGGCGCTTTCCCGATCGGTGATGACGAATGGCAACGGCGCCGCTTCGTTGAGAATGATCATTTTATCAACCAACACTTCGATTTCACCGGTGGACATTTCCGGATTGACCGCATCAGTCGCCCTTGGCTGGACCTTCCCGCGGATACTGATCACATCTTCCATCGACAGTTTTTTCACCTGTTCGAACGAACCGGAATAAGTGTCAGT
Organism: Fidelibacterota bacterium; assembly: GCA_030634675.1. The sequence continues at coordinate 4,716 of DAOWAH010000054.1, read as the reverse complement.
GTTAAAAACCAGTTGGGTCTTTCCATAGCGGTCACGCAGATCTACAAAGACAACCTGTCCATGCAACCGCACCGTGTTCACCCAGCCGTTCAGACTGACATCAGTTTCGATATTACTACTTCGTAATTCACAACAGGTATGGGTTCGTTTGAACATAATCTTTCCGATCTATAGAATTTTCAATTCAAAATACAGAGTCGAATTTATTGGTGAATATCGGATTTTCGTAGAAAACCGTTGAAACGGTTAGGAATTAATTTTAACCATAAAACCCACAGTTAAAACTGTGGGCTGTTTAACTGATAGTCAATTGTCAGTTAAAAATCAACCCACAACACATTCACTTTGTTCAGTGCATGCTTCAGTTGTGGGTATAAATGACGACTATATTTAACCGTTTTAACGGTTTACCCGAGCCCATAGTTTTTCAAAAATAAATCAACTTCTTCCTGGTAGGTGCGTTTAAGATGGTGCTCAACCTGATTTTTTATATATTCCTCCACGACCTCCACCTGCGATTCGCTGATTGAAAAAGCTCCATAGCCAATTTGCCAGGCGAATTTGGTTTTCATGAAATCCTGACGGTTGATCCAATGAGACGACTCGCCTTTCACCGCTTTCATGATTTCAGCAATCGATTTACCGGTGGACAGTAGAAACAGAACATGTACATGATCAGGAATTCCATTTATGATTTGAACCTGGCAACCATGTTTTTCAAATCGTTCGGTTATCCGCCGATGGATTGGAAAAGAATGATCTTTAATGATGAGTTGCTGTTTGTCTTTCGTACCGAAGATGGCATGAATCCAGACTTTAGATAATGAATGTGACATTCTACCTCCTTTTATAATTAATTACGCTTCAATTTAAAAACCGTTAAAACGGTTACACAACAATTATTGTAAATATACCCACGACTAAAGTCATGGGCTGCAATGAACCGAACCAACAGCCCACAGTTTTAACTATGGGTTAATACCCCTGACTAATTTTCAACCGTTTTAACGGTTTATAACAAATCAGTTCTGGTGGCGTTTGGCAACCCGTAAACGGGTGAGGGCACGCTTGATCGACATTTCGGCGCGGGCTAGATCCATTTCAGGACCTTTTTTGGCAACCCACTGCTTAGCCCTTCCAAGAGCTTTCTGTGCTCGGTCCAGGTCGATCTCGGCGGCGTGTTCGGCAGTCTCCACCAATATTTTCACCTCGCTACCTGTCACTTCAGCAAAACCACCGCGCGTGGCCAGAAAGCTGGTTTCATTATCCGAAACTACTTTAATCTCGCCTGCGGACAGGGCAAACATGGCATTGGTATGGCGTGCCATCACACCGAATTGCCCGTCACTACCAGGGCAACGGACGTAGGTCACCTCACCTTTATCGATGACCCTTGTCGGTGTAACAATTTCCAGGTGGAATGTGCTCATTTATGCTTCCATCTTTTTGGCGGCTTCAACCACTTCATCGATCGTACCGGCATACAGGAACGCCCGTTCCGGTAATGCATCGAATTCGCCGTTGATCAAGCGTTCGAATCCATCAATAGTATCTTCCAGTTTGACATAGCGGCCTTCCTTGCCGGTGAACGGTTCGGCCACAAAGAACGGCTGAGACAGAAAGCGCTGAATCCGGCGGGCGCGGACCACCACGGTCTTGTCTTCATCGGATAATTCATCCATTCCGAGGATGGCAATGATATCCTGCAACTCGTTATATTTCTGCAGGATTTCCTGCACGCGCTGAGCCACGTTGTAATGGCGATCACCAACGACCCGGGGATCCAGAATCCGGGAGGTGGAATCCAAAGGATCGACTGCCGGATAAATACCAAGTTCAGAGATTCGCCGCGACAGCACTGTGGTGGCGTCCAGATGCGCAAAGGCGGTGGCCGGAGCCGGGTCGGTCAGGTCGTCAGCCGGAACGTAGATGGCCTGAACCGAAGTTATCGAACCTTTTTTAGTGGATGTGATACGCTCCTGCAATTCACCCATCTCGGTTGACAGGGTCGGCTGGTAACCCACGGCTGAAGGCATCCGGCCCAGCAGGGCTGATACTTCCGAACCGGCCTGAGTAAAACGGAAAATATTATCGATGAACAGGAGGACGTCCTTACCCTCTTCATCCCGGAAATACTCGGCCATCGAAAGACCGGAAAGAGCTACCCTCAGACGGGCTCCCGGTGGCTCGTTCATCTGACCGAAAACCAATGCGGTTTTTTCGATTACACCCGATTCGGTCATTTCCAGATAAAGGTCATTGCCTTCGCGGGTCCGTTCACCGACCCCGGCAAAGATCGAATAACCACCATGCTCGGTGGCAATATTACGGATCAGTTCCTGGATCAATACGGTTTTTCCGACACCAGCGCCGCCGAACAATCCGGTTTTACCCCCTTTGGTATAGGGTTCCAGCAGGTCGATGACTTTCAGTCCCGTTTCCAGTACTTCCGATTCGACAGTGAATTCTTCCAGTTTGGGGGCGGGCCGGTGAATCGGATAACGCTTTTTAGTCTTGACCGGTTCTTTACCGTCAATCGGATTACCGAGCAGGTCAAACATGCGTCCCAAGGTTTCGGGTCCTACCGGCACGGAGATCGGCGCACCCGTATCTTTGACGCGCGTTCCCCGGGTCAGACCATCGGTGGTATCCATGGCAACAGTCCTAACTACCGCTTCTCCAAGATGCTGGGAAACTTCCAGAACCAATATCCGGTCTTTCTCCATCTTAACTTCCAGGGCATTATTAATATCGGGTAGCTGACCATCTTCAAAAACCACATCGACGACTGCGCCCATAATCTGATTTATTTTCCCCATCTGATCCATAAAATATCCTTATGCCTTTACCAGCGCTTCAGCCCCGCTGACGATTTCTAATAATTCTTTGGTGATCGCCGCCTGCCGCGCTTTATTGTATTCTAATGTTAAGGTTGAAATCATCTCCCCCGCATTTTCGGTGGCGGCACCCATGGCATTCATCCGGGCTGCCTGCTCGGCAGCATTGGACTCTAATAGAGCCTGCCAAACCTGCACATTCAGATGCCGTGGAACCAACGAATTAACAATATCTTCTTCCGATGGCTCAAATAAATATTCACCAAACTCCGGTGCTGGCCCGGATCCATTTTCAACTTCTGAAAGAATTAATGGTAAAAGTTGCCGGGTTACAATTTCCTGTCGCACCACATTCTTAAATTCGTTGTAAATCAGAATGACCTTATCAAGGTTATTTTCCAAGTACAAACGTCTGACCTGTTCCATAATACCGGCCGCGTGCTGAAAAGCCAGCTCATTCCAGAAATCGGTATACTGTCCAATAACGTTATAACCTTCTTTGACAAAATAATTACGCCCTTTTTTACCCACACAGATCAGTGAAACCTCATCGCGCTCGTATTCTTGCAGCAGACCGGTAGCCGTGCGGATGATATTACCATTGAAGCCTCCGCAGAGTCCGCGATCAGCGGTGACGATAACGAAACCCACTTTCTCCGGTTCCCGCACCGCCAGCAGGGGATTAAGCGATCGGTCAATAGCCGGTAGCAGGTGTTCCAGAACTTCGTTGATCCGCCGGGCGTAGGGTCGAGCCTGTTCCATATTCATCTGAGACCGGCGCAATCGGGCAGCCGCCACCATCTTCATGGCATTGGTCACCTTCTGAATATTTTTGATGGCCTTAATGCGTTGCCGGATATCTTTCAGACTAGCCATAAATTATCCGTTAGTTGTGATCCTTAAAACCGGCTAAAAATTCATCGAGCGTTTTGCGCATGGCATCCTTGATATTGTCGTCCAATTCTTTCTGCTCAGCAATATCTTTCAAGATCGAACTGCTGGAGGTCTCAAGATAGGACAGGTATTCTTTGGAGAACGCTTTGGTCTGCGCGATTGTCAACTCGTCCAGAAAACCCTCTGTGCCGGCAAAGATGATGACCACCTGCTGTTCTACTTGCAGAGGGTCAAACTGATGCTGATTAAGGATTTCCACCAGGCGATAACCACGGTTGAGCTGCTTTTTGGTAGCGGCATCCATATCGGAACCGAACTTAGCAAATGCTTCCAGCTCACGGAATTGAGCCAGGTCTAATTTGAGTGATCCGGCTACCTGTTTCATGGCCTTGATCTGGGCGTTGCCACCGACCCGGGACACGGAAATACCGACGTTAATGGCCGGCCGGACACCGGAGTAGAACAGATTGCCCTCCAAAAATATCTGGCCGTCGGTAATCGAAATCACATTGGTGGGAATATAGGCCGCAACATCACCTTCCTGGGTCTCGATGATCGGCAAAGCCGTCAGCGATCCGCCACCCAGATCGGCACTCAGTTTGGAAGCCCGTTCCAGCAGACGGCTGTGAAGATTGAAAATATCACCGGGATAGGCTTCGCGCCCTGGCGGACGGCGTAACAGCAGAGAAACTTGGCGATAAGCCACGGCATGTTTAGATAAATCGTCGTAAACGATCAGGGCATGTTGACCGTTATCGCGGAAGTATTCACCCATCGTAGCGCCGGCATACGGTGCGATGAACTGCATCGGGGCCGGATCGGAGGCGTTAGCCGCCACGACGATGGTGTATTCCATGGCGCCCTGGGCTTCCAGTTCCACCACGACCCGCGCCACGGTGGAAGCTTTTTGTCCGATGGCCACATAAATACAAAAAACCGGGGAATCGGTTTTGTGGGTATTTTTCTGATTAATGATCGTATCGAT
>DAOWAH010000312.1 GCA_030634675.1 Fidelibacterota bacterium | reverse complement strand
TTATGGTGCCGCCCTGATTGTGATGGCGTTTGATGAAACCGGGCAGGCTGAAACTTACGAGCGCAAAATTTCAATCTGCCAACGTGCTTACCGTTTATTAATCGATCAGGTTGGTTTTCCACCCCAGGATATTATTTTTGATCCCAATATCTTTGCTATTGCAACCGGTATTGATGCCCATAATACTTACGCTGTTGATTTCATATCAGCTTGTCGCACTATTAAGCGGGAATATCCCGAATCATTGATCAGTGGCGGGGTGAGTAACGTATCATTTGCTTTCCGTGGAAATAATACCATACGCGAGGCTATTCATTCGGTGTTTTTATACCATGCCATTCAGGCCGGAATGGATATGGGGATAGTCAATGCTGGGCAATTAGCGGTTTATGATGATTTGCCGGAAGAACTGCGTCAAGCAGTGGAAGACGTGGTCCTAAATCGACACCCGCAGGCTCTAGATTATTTAACTGATTTGGCTTTGAAGTATCAGAAAAACAGCAAGAAAATGGTCGCTGTTCGGGAATGGCGCAATCAGCCGGTTGAGGAGCGGATAAAATTTGCTCTAATTGAAGGATTAGCTGACGATATTGAAAACGATGTCGAAGAATTAAGGAAAAAATGGCAGCAGGCCTTGTCAGTAATCGAAGGACCTTTAATGGACGCCCTGAAGGTAGTAGGTGATTTGTTCGGCGCCGGTAAAATGTTTCTTCCGCAAGTTATTAAAAGTGCCCGGGTGATGAAAAAAGCAGTGGCCTACTTGGTACCATTTGTTGAGAAAGAGCGCTTGCGGGCTGGCCGGGAATTACAGGCCAAGGGGAAAATCCTGTTAGCAACTGTGAAAGGTGATGTGCATGATATCGGAAAAAATATCGTTGCCGTAGTATTAGGCTGCAATAATTACGATATCGTTGATCTGGGAGTAATGGTGCCGGCCGAGCGCATAATCGCGGAAGCTCATAAACACCAGGTTGATATAATAGGTTTAAGTGGATTGATAACGCCCTCGTTGGTAGAAATGACCAGACTTGCTCATGATCTGGAGCAACAACAATCTCAAATTCCGGTATTGATTGGCGGTGCCACCACTTCTAAAATCCATACTGCTGTTAAAATTGATCCTGAATATTCCGGTCCGGTGATTCATGTAAATGATGCCTCACGTAGCGTCGAAACAGTGAATAATCTATTGGATAACAAATCAAAGATAAAATTTGTTAGATCTACTAAGGAGACTTACCAGCAATTACGCCGCAATTATAAAAACCGGCGTAAAACCACTAATCTACTGACAATAGCTCAAGCCCGTCGGAATAGTTTTACTCCTGTTTGGGTAGATTATCAACCACCGGTACCGCGGATTAATGAGCGGCAGGTATTCAATCAGTTTCCATTGGAAAAACTAACGCCCTATATCGATTGGACACCCTTTTTCCACGTGTGGGAATTAAAAGGTCGTTATCCGGTCATTTTAGATGATCCACGATTTGGCATGCAGGCACGTGAATTGCTTAAAAATGGACAAGCTTGGTTAGATCGAATTATTAATGAAAAATTAATTGAAGTACGGTCTGTAATGGAATTTTTCCCAGCCAATTCACAAGGTGATGATATATTGGTTTACGCGAGTGAAGCTCGTTCAACTTTAAAAACAAAAATATTTGGATTACGTCAACAAACTGAGCACAGTCCTGATAAACCATATTATTGCTTAACTGATTTTATTGCCCCAGTCAGTACTGGTTTAGCCGACTGGATGGGAGCTTTTGTAGTCAGTACCGGTTTTGGTGTCCCGGATTTGGTTAGGCAGTTGCAAAGGGAAAATGATGAGTATGCCATTATCATAGTAAAAGCGCTGGCTGACCGTTTAGCGGAAGCTTTTGCCGAGTATCTGCATGAATTGGTACGCAAGGAATTATGGGGCTATGCCGCTGATGAAAAGTTCAGCCCTGAGGAATTACTAAAAGAAAATTATCGTGGTATCAGACCAGCACCCGGATATTCGGCCTGCCCTGATCATTCCGAAAAACAATCCTTATTCAATTTGTTAGACGCAACTAAGGAAATTGGAACTGAATTGACAGAAAATTTTGCCATGCAACCGGCGGCTTCGGTCAGTGGTTGGTATCTGGCACATCCGCAAGCGCGCTATTTTTCGGTCACCAAACTGGATCGAGACCAGATTAAGGATTACGCCGGCCGTAAAGGAATGCCCGTGGCTGAAATCGAAAAATTCTTAGTTGCAAATCTGGCTTACGAGCCGCAATCAGAACCGGAAGGATCATGATAATTATGGCTATTCTTGAACTATGAAAGTGATTGAACATATTAATCGCGCTCAGGCACCCTTGTTCAGTTATGAAATTATTCCACCTCCGCGCGGTAAAAGTGCTCAGGAGATCATAGATATTGTTAAAATGCTGCAACCCTATCAACCGCCCTATATTGATGTAACCAGCCACTCTGCGGAAGCCACCTACGAAGAACGGGCCGATGGTACGATTAAACGACGGATCCGGAAGAAACGCCCCGGAACAATCAGTATCTGTGGTATTATTCAGAATCGCTTCAAAATCGATACTGTTGCTCATTTACTATGTCGCGGGTTTACTCAGGAAGAAACCGAAGATGCCCTGATAGAATTAAATTATTTGGGGATTGAAAATGTTCTGGCGGTGAGAGGTGATGAGACCAATTATAAAAAACCGTTGAGCAAGGATAGG
>DAOWAH010000152.1 GCA_030634675.1 Fidelibacterota bacterium | reverse complement strand
TTATTATCAGATCAGGATTAAACTGACCGTCTCGAAGATAATGATCTTTAAAGGTCTGGTTTTCAGCGCTGAGGAATACCAGATCAGTTAAATTATCGAACAAGGGCTGCCAGAGCTGGGTTGTACTTTTTGAAGCTTCCAGCAACACTCCCAGGCGCTGGCCGAAGATGATTCTATCCAACAGAGTCCCGGTAAAATGATGATCTCTGCTCAATCCTTCCCGGCTGGGATTCATAAAGGAAAAATCCTGTTTCCAACCGGAAAAAATCGTCCGCATCCTTTCAAAGATCAGTTTTGCAAGGTATTTGCTGATATCCCTGAAGGTTTCGACAGCATCCTGCTCGCCCTCAATTGCACGCTCCAGAATCTGGCCTGGAAAGATTTGAGCGTGATTTAAATCATCTACTGCAATTCCGGAATAATCACTGTAGATCGATTGAATACCGCCGGCCGAGGCATAGCGCTCCAGTGATTTGCCCTTATCATTCTGCAGTTCCCAGCTTTTTGCCAGCCAGTCTTTGGTTTTATCGAAAGGGATTAGTCCCCCGACAATTTTCAAAGCATCCGCAGTACCCGTACCACCGCCGAGATAGTAGGCTGACACCACGTCCCGAAAACTGCCTGCAGCGGAATATTCTTCGCCTATACCACAATAATCAGCGTCGCTGCCAATGCGCTGAAATGGCACAATTAGTTTTATACCGAGTTTAATAATTGCGGACTCGACCGTCTGACAATAGTCCGGGATTCGAGGACCATTCAACAAAACGGCAATACCCCGTTGATCGCTCATTTTTAGCCCCGGCATGCCCAGACCTGCCAAAACCGGTCGTCCCGGATTCTCAGCGACGATTTCCTTAAGGACATCAATACAGGCCTGGGTATAAGCCTGAGCCTGTACTTTTTCGGTTTCAGTGGAATTTACAATCCCAGAATTAAAACCCCGCAACTGCTTTTTAATATCGACCGCTCGAAAATCAGCCCGATAGGCCTCGTAAATACTATATTCCTTCTGAATATTTGTATCGCCGAGCGTGAAGCTCAGCGTGTCAGGATCAACATTTATCGTCCAGCCACTGATTTTGGTGGCGCCGCCGTCCAGACCAATCAGAATAATATTTTTATTCACGCTTGAGTTTATCTGATAAATCTTCCGCGGTTTTTGACTTGTTTTCCGTTTATATTATAACGGTCCTTCCGGTGCTGAATTGCTTGCAGGCGCATCCGGTCTTTGGCTTCGTCATTGCGGTCAATTGTAACCTGATCGATGCTATGGTCGGTTCCGCCGGAATGGCGTATTACTTCATAAATCGGGTCGTGAATCCGCCCGATTTTGTACTTCTCCGAAATGTGCAATACCATGTCATAATCTTCACCATAATTCCGAGTAAAGGGCTCATCATTTATACCGAAATAGCCCATTGACTTGATTATTTGCAACGGGATAGAACGGGGGGCCCCGGCGCCATTGATCCGCAGAAGATTATTACGGCCATTTTCTTCGGTCCATTCGTCATGGGTGACTACCGGAATATCTTCCCTGCGAACCAGCTCCCCGGAATCCTGTTTTTCCCACACTTCGTAAGAACCAATCACCATTCCGATCTGATCGTCCTTTTCAAATTCAGCGACTATTTTTTCAACCGCATCCGGTTTCAGGCGATCGTCTGAATCAAGCTGCACATAATATTTACCGCGTGCAAAGCGCACACCCATATTGAGACAAAATCCGATGTTATTGATATCGACTACCACCAACTGCACAGCAGGCTTTTTAGCCGCAAATAAATCCCCGCCTTCCATATAACGCTTTACTTCCGGGATTGTTGGGTCATCTTCGCCGCCATTTACGACGATGATTACTTCAATATCTTTAACCGTTTGGTCCTGGACACTCGCTATCGCAGGAGCCATAAATTCCGGTCGATTGTTGACCGGAATAATGATCGAAGCTACTAACTCGCTTTCTTCTTTTTCCTCCGGTCGGGATTGATATTCGGCTCCCGGTTCTAAATAACTGTGGGTTCTTTTCAGATGCTCACTGAGAACTGCTTCTGCTTCCAATTGAACATCTTTTCCAGCTAACAGATAATCAAATACATCAGCCTCTTTTCCCGCCGCTATCACCCGGTACAATGAACCGTTATATTTATTAGCGAGGCGGACCAGTTTACAATTTTCACTTAATTTTAAGCGAATGTCATAAAGGGCATTATATTCCAATGATTCATCGAAACCATATACTTGGTCGAGGGCATCGCGATCGAAGAAAAATACTTTTCCGTAATCCTGGTTATCGCGCAGTCGTCCATTATGATGATTTAACAGATGTATTTCCTTCAGTTCATCGCCATCCAGTAATTCGTAATCAGCATAGATCAAGCCTGCATCCGGGTTACGATGGACCGCCAGAAAGAACATATCAAGACAGGCATTTTTTAGAATAACCGGATTGGTCTGGTTATCAAGGTAGATTACATAATCAGTATCTAAGTCATCTAAGGCTTGATTTAATTGATACGAAAGATTTTCGCCCTCGGACTGCAGCACCAGGATACTGTCTGAATAGTCAGCAGGCAAATCAATTGAATTTTCATCGGCCAGCGCAACAACGGCGTGTAAAGCGTTGGTCTGTGAAAATACTGATTCGAGAGTCTGTTGGAAGGTATCCGGCGACTGGCTGTCTTTGGCCGGAAGATGTAGAATAAGGGCTGTTTCCATTTTTATTCCTGTTGCATTCCTTTTATTAGGTTATAAAAACGTAGTTGGATATTACAGACAGAGTGGAGATAATGTCAGTTACCATTTTAACTGAAAATGAACGAATTTAAAGCTGCAAAATAAGGGTAAATCTGATGCACATACACTTCAAATCACTCATTTGGACAATTATCATATCATTCGGTTTGCAGGCGGCAACCATTGACACCATCCAAACTTACAGTCATGTGATGGATCGCAATCTCACAGCCATAGCCGTAATTCCGGATAGTTATTTCGAGTCGGAAGTCCACTATCCGGTCGTCTATCTGCTACACGGATATGGCGGCGGGCCTTTTGATTGGATCAATCATATGGATTTGCGTCCCTTTGCCGATCAGCATCAGATGCTGATTATCTGTCCGGATGGCGATAAAAACAGTTGGTACCTTGATAGTCCTATAGTAAAAGAAAGCCAGTATGCAACTTATGTTGGGCAAGAGTTGGTGCGCTGGGTCGATGATCATTACCGCACAATTGTCGACCGGAGCGGACGCGCAATTACCGGGCTTAGTATGGGCGGCCATGGTGCATTGTACTTAACAATTATGAATCCCGGAAATTATTGCGCCAGCGCTTCAATGAGCGGTGGAGTCGAATTGACTTATTCAACCAAGCGCTGGGAAATAGCAAAAAAAATCGGCAGTTACGATGAATATCCAGAGCGCTGGAATGATAAATCAATCGTAAATCTGGTAGATAAATTTGCTGTCATTGATAGCAAGCTGTTGATCGACTGTGGTACCGATGATATTTTTATTGAGAATAACCGTGATCTACATCAGCAACTGCAACTGAAAGGTATCAAGCACAAATATATTGAAAAGCCAGGTACCCATTCTTGGGATTACTGGACAGCCGCATTACCGGAACACCTTAGTTATTTTGATTCGGTATTTGCCGAACCGAAAATGGATAATTACGTTGGCCAGCAAAATCAGTATCTGTCAGAATTGATGGAAACAGCCATAGCCGATTCAGCCTGGCCCGGCGGTGTGCTGCTGGCCTATCAAAATGATCAAACGCTGGTGCATGAAGCCTTTGGTTTCCACACCTATGCCGAGGAAAAACCTGTCCGAACTACCGATATCTTCGATTTAGCATCGATTACTAAAGTAATCGCAACTACCTCGGCGGCAATGAAACTGCATGATCAAGGGTTGTTGGATTTGAATGCCAAAGTCGTTTCTATCCTGCCGAAATTCCGTGGAAAGAGCTGGTGGAGAGATCGCCACAAAGCAAAGGTCAGAATCAAACATTTGCTGACCCACACTTCCGGCTTACCGCCCTTTAAGCAATATTATAAAATTGAGGGTGGCGTGGACACTCGATTGGATAGTATCTATAGTACCGGACTCGAGCAGAAACCGGGTAGCGAAACGGTTTATTCCGATATTGGAATAATTTTAACGGGCAAGATAATAGAGTGCCTGTCGGGAAAGCCCTTGAATGATTATGTTTCGGAAGAAATATTCCAGCCATTGGGAATGGCCTCCACCGGTTATCTGCCGTCGAAATCAAAATTGTATCGAGTCGTACCAACTGAAATTGATCCCAATAATCACTTGATTCATGGTTATGTACATGATGAAAACGCCCACAGTCTGGGTGGTGTAGCCGGTCACGCGGGACTTTTCTCAACGGCCAGTGATCTAACTGTTTTCGCCCGAATGATGCTCAATGGTGGCGAGCTGGATGGGATCAGGATTTTTCAGAAGGAAACAGTGGACCTGTTCACCAAACCGGCTGATATTATCTCAGGCAGTTCACGCTGCTATGGATGGGATAGTCCCGGCGGACGCGCTTCCGGTGGTGTTTACATCAGTGACACCGCCTTTGGACATACTGGTTATACGGGTACTTCCTTATGGATCGATCCGGAAAATTCAATAGTTGTAATTTTGCTGACCAATGCTGTTCACCCGAACCGTTCCTGGAAATCACCAAAGTATTTTGATTGGCGGCAGCGGATTCATTCGGCTGTATATGAGGAATTGGGCTTCGATACACCAAACCCGAACCTGATCTGGCGTGACCGCTGGCAGAAGATTAAGAATTAAGAATTATGAATGTGTTGGCTGACCCTAACAAATCAACACGTTAACACTTCAGCACCTTAACACTGTCAAGTTACGAGTTACTTTTTACGATAGCGTAATTAAGTAATTGATTAATTTCAACAGGTTAA
>DAOWAH010000286.1 GCA_030634675.1 Fidelibacterota bacterium | reverse complement strand
CTCACGTCCGTTCAATTTTCTGCTGCTGCCGTGCTGGTATTTGCAATCGTCCGCATTTCGCTACAAAAACAAAATTAATTTACAGTAAACGATGGAAACCATGGTCAGCGCCGATCAAAAACGCAATTTAGGTCTCAATTGTCTCCATGAGGCATCCTGGGGTTTCGGGATAGCTTTCCATAACTCTTATGCCGTAATCCCACTGTTTTTAAGCCTGTTAAACGCTCCTGATGGAGTGGTTATTTCGGTCGCCGGTCTGTTCAGTATCCTGATTGCCATCCCCCAACTTGTCAGCGCAGTCATGGGACGCAATATCCGCAATATCCGTTTCGCGGTTTTAGGGGTTCATACTCTGGTATGGCCACCAATCTTCGTGGCTGGTTTTACATTTGCATTTTTCGCTCCGACCGGACCATCGGCTTGGATATTTTACTATATCTGTTTTTTACTTTATGGGCTGGCAATCGGGATGATTATTCCAATCTGGGCTGATTTCCTGAAACATGTTACCCGCGCAGAAAGCCGGGGAACCTTCTTCGGGATTTCATTCGCCTTCAATAGCCTGGGAGGGGTCATCGGCGGATTACTCTCACGACAATTATTGGCGAATTTCTCTTTCCCTGGAAATTTCGGTTGGGGTTTTTTGATCACTTTTGCATCTCTGGTAACAGGAACACTAATATTCCTCCTTTACAAGATTAAAGAGCCGGCTGAGATTCAACCCCACAAAACAATCCGGCAATTCTGGGAACAAACCCGTTCGATTGTTGAAAATCATAAAAATTTCCGCCGCTATATTTTCAGTCGGATATTTTTCACCGCCAATTTTCCCGCTATGAGTCTGTACGTGATCTATGCCAAAGACCGCTTCGGCTTTGATATAAGCGAGGCCGGAATGTTTACCGCGGTCAACGCAGTAGCTTTCGGTATTGCAAGCTATTTAGCTGGCAGGTTTGGTGACCGTTACGGTCATAAAAGCGCCCTTACAATTTCTCTTGGACTACATTTAATCGCGCTGATCATTGCATTGGCCGCCCGCAATATGTGGTGGGTATATGCCATTTTTCTGTTTCTGGGTGCTGGACAGGGTTCCTTTTTCCCCTCTTCAATGAGCTTGGTCTATGCTTTTGCCGGCAGGCGTGACAATAAAACCTACATGGCTCTGATAGATACTTCCCTGGCTCCTTTCACATTCGCTTCAATCATGATTGCCGGCAGTCTGATTCATGTTATCGATGTCGCATTTATCCTGCAGGGAATTGGTATTCTGATCGCTGTAAGTATTGGGTTGATGCTCATTACTGTACGTGAGCCAAAACACATTACCGGTTAATAAATATTATCATATTCTTACTGCAAGAATCGGGTTTTCAAATCAAATAGTAGGAAAGCACAGACAATGAATTGCATGGATTTACAATTATTACTTGCTTTTGTATCATAGGCCATTGAAATTAAACCTGTAATTCGCGAATATGTTGATCCATAAATATAGAAATCTGCTAATCCTGTTAACCATCCTGTTACTGATTGCAGGCTGTAAAGACAATCCTCAACGCCACCTAAAACTGGGCAACTGGTATTTTCAAAAGGGATTAATGGACGAGGCAATCCTGGAATATCGGGAAGTCACGCGCATGTTAACGGATGATTCAGCTCAAATATCCCAGCAAGAATTTGAGACCCTTGCCAAGGCTCATTACAGTCTGGCGCTGGTATATACAAAAAAAGGCTGGTATGATTATGCCCTGGGAGAAGCCGAAACCTGTTTTAAGCTATTGCCAACCAAAGAAAATCATGAGCTGATAAAGTTGATTCAAAAACGTCTCGCCTTCAGCGAGGCAACCGTCGAATCTTAATTTTTCGCCAGGCGTACCTTGGTAAATAACCAGGGCGCACCCAATCCAATCCATAGGCCAATCAACCCATAGCGTGTCCAATCCGACCATAGTTGAAGTGGTAAAATTATTTTTACTCCACCTTTAATAAGCAGGATACCCACCACTCCAATTACAATTTTCAAGACTTGTTTCCACCACAACGTGCTGATCCGGCTGTGGATATAAGCCGATTCCAGAATCATTCCGCCCACCAATCCCGCGATCATTCCGCCAACCCGCACGGAAATGTCCGAAGGCGTCATAATTGCCAGCATCAGCCCGGAAAATAAAGCCAAAATGGCTGTTGGAATGGTGGGAAAATGAAATTTACTGCGGCGCACATAATTAGCAATCCATATTCCCGTAAACAAAAATACAAACCCGATCGTCCAACCACCAATAACATCTCCGGGGAAATGAACACCGAGATAAATACGGGAAAGACCAATGAAAAAGATCAATAGGGCAAACCATCCATAAACTGCTTTTCGGTTGGAGTTGCCCAATGCCCAGGCCAGATAGCCCCATAATACAATGGCTCCTTGAGCGTGTCCACTGGGGAAACCATAATGCTCAGCGGTAATCAATCCTGTTCCAGCTGGCCGCGGCAACTGAAAATATTCTTTGAATTCGTAATTAAGCCAGAAATTCAACAGTAATATAATCGCTAATGGCAATACATCCCGTTTACGCCAACACCATACTAATATCGGCAGGATCAATAAATAGAATTCCTCATTGCCCAGAAAAGTAATCGCTTTCATGGTCAGAATCAACCAATCGAAATCGAACTGCTGTAAGAACTCAATTAATTCCATAATTATACCTTCATTGCTAAAAATGTTTGTCTAAATATATTCTCAAATAAAATAAATAGCTGCCTTATATTCAACGCCGTTTACCAGCGTTGCAGGTTTGGTAAACCGGATAATTCTGCAGTTAAAATACTAATTGGAATCTTTTAAGCACCTGAATAGCTTTGCGCCCATATTATGCCTATTAAACTAATTGTACTGGCCAAACAGGTCCCGGATACAAAGAATATCACGGCTAAGGCCATGAAAGACGATGGCACCGTTAATCGGGCAGCATTACCAGCCATCT
>DAOWAH010000037.1 GCA_030634675.1 Fidelibacterota bacterium | reverse complement strand
GTAGTGTTTTTCCCAGCCGCGATCAATTACCAGGGTGGTACCACTTTGGTAATCGACCAGTTTTTTAAGGATTTCAATATTAAATAAAATATCACCATAGATGATAATTGTGTCTTGGTCGATGAATTCAAGCGCCGTTAATAAGGAGGCTAAGGACCCGGTTTTCAGGTAATCATCATTGTCAAAATATTGTAAGCCGGGATAATTAATTTGCTCCTTCTGGTAGCCCCTGACAACGGCGATTTCATGAATTCCAACCGCCCGGAGCATTTCTACCTGCCACTGTAGGATTGTCTTCCCGCGAACAGCCAGCAGTGTTTTGGGAATAGCCTCGGTTAAGGGAAACAAATGCTTATCTTTGGCGGCCGCTAAAATCACTGCTTTCAAACTACCGATCGTTGGGCGCGTATTTTGTTCAATCGCCTCATCCAGTCTTTGCCGGACCCATTCCGAAAAATTAATCTGTGCTGTTTTTAACCACTTTTCGTGGTGCTGGGAAATTTTAATGGTTTTGGCGATTTTAGCCATTAGGATAATATGTATGTACGTACATACACTTAATTTATTTGGATAGAATTTAATTACCAAGTAAAAACTTGCTCTACGGAAAGAGTCTTCTTGTATTGCAACCTGTTATAGCTGTTGGAATGTGATATAGTTGGCCGCAATAGACCGTTTTCCATTCTGCGTTCTCCGTTTTTCCATCTCCAGTCCTGACTATTTAAAGTGCTTCCGATTTATGACAGATGTAATTTCGCGGCTGATATTTTTACATTAAATACTTTAAACATTTTGACAAACGATAATTGGATCTGAAAGGATAATTTTGTGAGTATAACTTTAATTGAGCCCCATGGCGGCAAGCTATGCAATCTGATGTTAGGATTAGAAGCGGCCGAGCAGGCCAAGACCGAATTACTTAACCTGCCAGCATTGACTGTAAACGAACGGCAGATCTGTGACCTGGAGATGCTGCTGAATGGTGGTTTTTCACCGTTGCAGGGCTATCTGAACCAAGCCGATTATGAAGCGGTGGTTACTGACATGCGTCTCTATGATGGCACCCTGTGGCCCCTACCGATAACCTTAGATGTGGAAGAAGCTTTTGCCAAGGATCTGAAACCGGGCTATCAGATCGCCTTACGCGACCAGGAAGGTTTTACTTTAGCTATTCTGGAAATTGAGGATGTCTGGCAGCCGGATTTAGCCCAAGAGGCAGAACTTGTCTACGGTACTACTGATACCAAGCATCCCGGGGTCAATTACCTGCTGAAGCAATCCAAGCCTTGGTATATCGGGGGCAAACTGCAGGGACTGAAACCACCCAAGCATTATGATTACCAGTTGTTACGCCGCTCACCCAAAGAAGTGCGGGATCGGTTTGCCAAAATGGGCTGGGAGAAAGTAGTCGCTTTCCAGACCCGCAACCCTATGCACCGCGCCCATGTAGAGCTCACCCTGCGGGCGGCCAACGAAATTGGCGCCAATATCCTGATCCACCCGGTTGTTGGCTTGACCAAACCAGGCGATGTTAACCATTATACCCGGGTACGCTGCTACGAGCAGGTGATGGATAAATACCCCAAAGGAACCGCCTTGCTCAGCCTGCTGCCCCTGGCGATGCGTATGGGTGGTCCCCGAGAGGCGGTCTGGCATGCGATTATCCGCAAGAATTATGGTTGTACCCATTTCATCGTCGGTCGCGATCATGCCGGTCCCGGTGTGGATAGTAATGGTGAACCGTTTTACGGTCCCTACGATGCCCAGGATCTGCTGAAAAAGCAGGAAACTGAACTGGGCATTAAGATGGTCCCCTTTAAAATGATGGTCTATGTGGAAGACCGGGCCGAGTACCGGGCCATCGATGAAGTGCCCGAAGGCGCCCGCACCCTGAGTATCTCCGGTACCGAACTGCGCCGCCGCCTTGATAAGGGTCTGGATATTCCCGCGTGGTTCTCCTATCCCGAAGTTGTGGAAGAACTGCGCCGGTCACAGCCGCCAAAAAATGAGCGCGGCTTTACTGTTTTCTTCACCGGTTTGTCTGGTTCCGGCAAATCCACAATCGCCAATGGATTGATGGTCAAGCTGTTCGAGGATGGTCGCCGGCCGGTTACCCTGCTGGATGGTGATATCGTGCGGACCAATTTATCAAGCGAACTGGGATTCACCAGAGAGCATCGCTCACTGAATATCCACCGGATCGGCTTCGTGGCCAGTGAGATCACCAAGAATGGCGGCATCGCCATTTGTGCCCCGATTGCTCCTTACGAGGAAGACCGGGTCTATAACCGGGAATTGATCGAGCCGCTGGGTGGCTATATTGAAGTATTCGTAGATACTTCTTTGGAAGAATGTGAACGCCGCGATACTAAAGGTCTTTACGCCAAAGCCCGCCAGGGTATCATCAAGGAGTTCACTGGTATCAGCGATCCTTATGAAGCTCCCACCAATGCGGAGATTGTGGTCAATACCGAAGGTGTCGATCCGGAAACCCTGGTGCAGGATATCCTGCTGAAGATCGAACAGTTGGGATATATTTAAAAGCATTACTAATTAATTAATGGAGCCCCTCGGCCGAGGGGCTTCAGATCGCTGACAAACCCCGTTTTTTCTTAAGCGGGGTTTGTTTTAACATAAATTGACTGAAGCTACTCAATAAACCCTTCCGGTTGAAGAAAGTAAGTGATATAGTAAGGGACGTATTGAATCACGATAAAACTATAGCGCTGGGGTGAATCCAGTATGCATTGTTGTACTGTGCTCAACCATTAACTCTCTCTGTCTGATTGTAATTGTTCTTTCACCAATTTACCAAGAAAAATGGCGAATGGGATAACATCCTGATCAACACTTGCCTTCTCAAGTGATTCCATGTACTCACCGCGCTGGTCAACTGATACAACTGTCCAGGGATATCCACCGGATGCAAACATCACATTCATAAGAAACCGGCCTAATCGACCATTCCCATCCATATAAGGGTGGATAAGAACGAAAGTGAAATGGCCCAAGACTGCTCGAATAGCTGGTTCGGGCTCAGTACGTAAAAGAGCGAAAAGTGCTAGCATTGCGTCTCTAACAACGCTGTGATTTGGGGGTACATGTCTCGATTGACTAATAAAAACAGGACTGTGTCGATAACCTGCGAGATCTGCCGCCTGAATTACACCTGCTATCACTGTGGGGCCAAACAATTCACGATACCAATCACGATGGTCATTTTCTACAACCCGTCCAGGATTATCTCCATCTAGAACTTTTTCAATACTTCCCTTAACCTTTTGAAATGCCTGCCAGTATCCTCTCGCCGCTAACGCATCCTGATGTTCTTTATCTTTTCTATTTTCATCTGGATTCCATTCACTCCTTCGAACGCGTTCAATCAATTCGGGGCTAACTTTATAGCCTTCTATAGAAAGGGAGTGGTAGGCATCTCTTTCATATACATCATCGATTGATTTGAGATAGACTTTTCGATTCATTGGTAATCCTGGAGAGACCGGAAACTGTTCTAGAACTTTGTCTCGCAGGTGCTGCCACATCAAGTTAACCCTGTTAACATAAGGTGGATGATGAGGAATGGTAATCATGGTTGCTGTTTTCTCTGTGAAGGGATCCTTTTCACGAGTATTATACTCAGCAGTTTGCATCGTCTTCACAATTTCATTTGCGATGTCATCCCGACCACCCCGTCGGAAAGCACCAGCTAAGCGCCCGGCCACGGTACTGTGTCCTCCCTCCAGAAGTGGGGCTAATATCTCAGAGGAATCCCGAATTAATGCTAATGCTGCTAGGGTATCTACCTGATGGGTGATGAAGTAGTTAGGAGTACAATTTATTAATGCGAACGGTAATGAGTACAATCGCAAATCCTCAAATATAGCAATATTGTTTTCAGATGGTATTGAAGCCTTAAGATCAAAAATTGATGTATCGTAAGGTAAACTTATTTTGTTGTTATTCGCGTTTGGAGACCGAACAAGTAACTGAGCTGGGATCGACAAATTCCCTCCCTGAATTGACAGTGATTGTTCTGGTGAAAGACACCATTCTTGACCAAACCGTTCATCGCAATATCTGGCACAGAAACTCCAAAATGATGTGTACCAGGATGTACTCTCGCCTGTGATCTCACCTGGTCGGATTTGGATATACCACCCTTTTACAACTTCTTGAATAAATCCATTTCTGATAAGTCGCTCACGATGGGTTCTTGAAATATCCTTGGCTCGAATAACTGCAACTTTGCCCCCTATTTGAAACTTCAATAATTCTTCTAAAGATGCTGCCAGTTTTTCAGATATTGTTGCCATAATGATTTGCCCAAAGAGTTTTGCGGAAGTACAAGTGTATTGTGTTGTGCAATTAATAGTATATTATGCCGTGTGTATATTAGTATAAAACGTTGTGCGATTGCAAGTAATTTATGCTATATTATAATATAACACACTACTGTTGGGATGAAATAATGCCATTTGAGACACGAATTCTAGCTTGCTAGTTTTGGCGTTTAAAGACAGAATATCGACTAAATTTGTTCGTTCCATCAACACTTCTCTAATCATTCTTCCCAATTCAGTACAGTTGTTCAATCGAAAATCGCTCTTTATCAATAACACCGTTTTTGGGGAGGATTACAACATTACCACATCAACTTTACCAGTACTCACTTACACTGTTTAGGAAGGATTCCTCAGGTACCGGGATCAGTGCTTGTAATAGCTCTTTGAGACAGGCGAATAATTCGAATCTATTTTTTTATTTGTGCAAACAGCAACAGTATATAACGGTTATCCGGGATAATATAGGGAACGGATATTTTGGGCAGGGTTCCATATTTTACTGCGAACATATTTGTATCTAACATAGTACTTTTCCCATGAACAATTCCCTTTAGGATATTCTGACCAAAACTCGGCATTGAATTGAAGAGAAACAGTAACGCCCCTTCGGAAAAAACAAGTTTAGTAATGAAACCAGCGATGGCATTTTTCCGGGTGACTGTTTTTTGTAGCAGCAACTGAGGATTTGTTTTGTAATCGTGGTGTGGTAGGAATAATAATCTTTTTAGATGAACCATCAGTTGGCGCAATTCTTCAGATGTCAGTTCAGTCTGTAATAAGTCGCTGTATTCACCCGGGATTGCTGACTGGGACGGGAATTGGTCAGCTTTATTTTCGATGTATGACGATCTTTGTTTGGTATTTAGCTGTGACATATTTTCTCGTATAAAATTCCTTGTGATCAAACTATATTTATGATGCTGATAAATGTTGCGTGTGGAAAACAAGTCGAAAAAAGAACCAGGAATTCAACGTATTCATCGGGAGCTGGGCGAACTGGAAGATAAACGCGAAAAGCTCCTGAATAGAATTGCAGAACTTGAATATGATGTAAAAAATTCCCTAGATCCGGTTGCTTCTAACCGTTCCCATTACTCTGAAAAGATCAGACTTTTCCGAAGTTTATTCAAAGGTCGGGAAGATGTATTTCCCCGACGGTTTGAAAGCACCAAGACCGGCCGGACCGGTTATCAACCGGCCTGTGAAAATGAATGGATTCCGGGAATCTGTGCCAAGCCGCGGGTGAAATGTGCCGTTTGTGAACAACGCGAACTCATCCCTGTTTCAGATAGTATTATTAGAAACCATTTACTAGGTTACGATCCCGATGAAACTAGTAAGCGCGACTTTACAGTCGGTGTTTATCCATTACTGGGCAATGAGACCTGTTATTTTTTAGCGGCTAACTTACCCAAACCAACGCTGGCACGCATGAAATTAGCCACTATCTCAAAATCAATTATTCAGAAAAAATTAGGTCATTTCCACCAGCAGGATCAAATTGGTTTCCAGGAATCCTGGAACTTGTTTTTTCAATTTAATTAAGCCTTTGGGACATATAAACAGCTCTCCGTGCGATTGGCAATCCCACCTTCGTTTGATAAAACTTCAGCGGACAGCCTAACCTGTATAGGTGAGTAAAATTGCTTTGAACTAAATTCTGGTCACACAAATTCATGATGTCTTGCCACAGGTTCTCTGTTGCACAATTTAGATTGCCTAATACATCTATACAGCATTACATTTATACGTAATACTGGAGTGACTATGCGTAGAATTAATCTTACTATAGATGAACAACTTTATGAACAGACCCGCCGGGCTAGTTTCATTACGCGCCGCTCAATTTCAGATTTGCTGCGCGAAGCAATGTCTGAATGGTTTACTAACCATTCCCTATCAAAGCGAGGAGAACTAGTGCTGGCAGCCGAAGAAGAGGATGATATATTGGCGATCCTGGAGAATGAAGATTTCGAAGAGCTTAAGCAGGTAAAATCAGATTTGGGAATCTAAACGGATGCGCTATCTGCTTAGCAAGCAAGCGGTTAAAACTTTAAAAGGATTAACGCGTCGCGTGGCAAAAAATATCATCGCCGCAATTGAGGAATTACCGGAAAAGGGGGATAATAGACCAATAAAAGGTAAACGAACACCACCATTGTGGCGCTTGCGGGTTGGTAAATACCGCATCATTTATCAGAGGTCAGATTCCATAATCCGAATTTTAAAAATAGATACGCGTGGTGATGTTTATAAGCATTTGTAGCGTTTTGACATTATTGGTAGGTTAATCTTAAATCGCTAGCACGGGCCATAACTTCCAGATACTTTTTTTCTCCTGTAGGATCTCTTCCATCTCTGATAAGGTGTCTATTTCAAAGTTATACTTTGTTTTAGAATGGTATAGCAAACAGGATGGGTCACCATCAGGAATTCCCAACTTCAGAAGTGGTCCAAACAATGATGACCGGTCAGGGATTTTCACGATGAATCATCCAGGACTGATTTACCGGTTTTCTGTAAGAATAACCACACCAGCTCGGGAGACAAACATCTTTATTTTTCGTTTGTTTAGAATTCGTAACTTTGTATCTAAAATAATTCAATAAACTCTGAACCTCATGAAATTATTCATCACCGGCGGGGCTGGCTTTATCGGCAGCAATTTTATTATTCAGCAGATAAATGAAACCAGCAATGAAATTTTAAATTTTGATAAACTGACCTATGCCGGTAATCCGGAAAATCTGACGGGTATCAGTAAAAATAAATGCTATCAATTTCTACAGGCCGATATCTGTTCAGCTGCGGCAGTTGGAAAAGCACTGGTTGATTTTCAGCCTGATGCGCTGATTAATTTTGCGGCGGAAACACACGTGGACCGCTCGATCGACGGTCCTTCCCAATTCATTCAGACCACTATTGTTGGTACTTCGGTCTTGCTGGAAGCAGCGCTGAAGTATTTTCAAATTCTACCGGCAGATAAAAAAGCGGCCTTCCGCTTTCTGCACGTTTCAACCGATGAAGTTTTCGGCTCGCTTGGTGAAACGGGCTATTTTACCGAAACCACGCCTTACGACCCCAGCTCACCCTATTCCGCTTCCAAGGCCGCTTCCGATCATCTGGTGCGGGCCTGGCAGCGTTCCTTTGAATTACCGACCCTGATCAGTAATTGCTCCAATAATTACGGACCGTTTCAATTCCCGGAAAAATTGATTCCCCTGATGATCATAAAAGCCCTGGCAGAACAGCCCCTGCCGGTCTATGGACAGGGTTTGAATGTGCGGGATTGGTTGTATGTGGGCGATCACTGTGACGCAATCTATACCATCCTCACTCAGGGTGAGGTGGGTGAGACCTACAATATCGGTGGTAATAATGAGCAGCAGAATATCGATATCGTCAAGTCGATCTGCACAATTCTGGACGAACTACGACCGCGTTCAAAGAGCCAGTCCTATCAGGAGTTGATTACTTTTGTCAGCGACCGTCCGGGACATGACCTACGCTATGCGATCGATGCCACCAAAATCAAAAATCAGTTGGGCTGGGAACCGCAGATGACATTCGGTGCAGGTCTGCGCTTAACCATTGAATGGTATTTGGAGAACTTGGACTGGGTACAAAATATTCAAAATCAAACTTATCGGCAGGAACGCCTGGGAGTATTGTAACCATGAAAGGAATCATTTTAGCCGGCGGTAGCGGTACCCGTCTGTACCCGGTTACTAAGGGGATCGTAAAACAATTATTACCGATCTACGATAAACCGATGATCTACTATCCCCTGTCCGCCTTGATGCTGGCGGATATCCGCGAAGTGTTGATCATTTCCACCCCCCAGGACACGGCGCGCTTTCAGGATATCCTGGGCGACGGCAGCGATCTGGGGATGCAGTTTTCCTATGTGGTCCAGCCCCGCCCCGAGGGTATCGCTCAGGCCTTTCTCCTGGGCGAAAAATTCATTGGGAATGATTCGGTCTGCTTGATTCTGGGGGACAATATTTTCTATGGCCAGAATTTCTCAAAATTGTTGGCTGATGGCGTTACCACCGTGGCCAAAAAAGATGCGGCCGTTGTGTTTGGCTATCAGGTTACCGATCCGGAAAGGTACGGCGTGGTGGAATTTGGACCTGATAATTCAGCCCTGTCGATCGAGGAAAAACCTGTTCAACCCAAGAGTAATTTTGCGGTGGTGGGGTTGTATTTTTATCCCAATGATGTCGTCGCAATTGCCAGAGATTTAAAACCATCGGCCCGGGGTGAGTTGGAAATCACGGCGGTCAATTCGATCTACCTCGCTCAGCAAAGACTCAAAGTCCGCACGATGGGCCGGGGTTATGCTTGGTTAGATACCGGCACTTATGACAGCCTGCTGGATGCGGCTCATTTCGTGGAAACGATCGAAAAACGCCAGGGACTGAAAATATCCTGTATCGAAGAAATTGCTTATCGGAAAGGATTTATCGGTAAGTCCGACCTGAAGAAACTGGCTGCCCCGTTCAAGAGTAACCAGTACGGCAGGTATTTACTGAACATAGTAGACAGAGATTAGCTTTTTCGGAACAGTGGCCCCATTATAGGACCGTTGTGTTAGTAATTCATATATAAAATTAGAATCAGACCAAATTATTTATACTCATTATTTAAGAAACTTTGAGTAGGATATGATCATTATTTATAGCCAGCTTGACCTATCTGATCTGGTCAATAATGTTAACAAAGTCCAAAGCGCTGAGTTTGGTATTTTATCCTTGTTACTGATAGCGCTTTAGATCACGATAAAAGTTTTCATGCGCCCCCAACATAATTAATGTTCGTGATTCAGAATCATAAGTATATGCTAATAAATATAAATCCTGCTTCATTTTAAACTTATGTACAAATACACCTGCGAGATCACCTTTTTTTGCTGCTCCAATTGTTGGATCTTCACAGATCAATTTAATTTCTTGGTCTAAAATACCTATTTGCCAGGGATGAAGTTTCTTTTTTGTTCGTGCAAACAGTGGCGTCTGAAATACTTTTATCACTCGCCCTCACCAAAAATGTAATCCTCCAATTCTCCTGCTTCGGCCTGAGTGTGTCCCAATAGTACATCATGAATAAATTTATAGGGCAAATCTGGGTTTTCGATGGCAATTCGTCCTATGCGTGCCCAGTATTCTAATTGTTTTGGGGCAGATCGATGTTCAATAAGGCCAACTTTTCGGGCACTTTGAACAATGTCTTGATTTAGTTTAATGGCTATGCTACTCACAATAACTCCTGTTAGAATTGTTGCATATTACTACTGTTAGTAGCAAAATGCAACCATATATTACCATAGCTAGTTGGTATTGGCGTAATCTTCTGAGTGGGATCCAGTTATTAAGGAAATATAGATGCGCCTGCTTAAAGCAGACGCATCCAACAAATGGTTATTTCAGTGATTCCTTGATCCGTTTGATGTGTCCCCGGCCCAGACCCTTAACCTCACAGCCCAATTCCAGATAGCGCTTGATAGCCGCATC
>DAOWAH010000090.1 GCA_030634675.1 Fidelibacterota bacterium | reverse complement strand
CGAAAATCCACCGGTCATGATATGGGTTTCTTCAATCGCAAAATTGCTGACTTCCGTATCATTATTTCCGGAAAGCGGATCGGACATGCTCATGTTGTCTAGTAGATAAACGATTTCTGAAGTCCGTCCACCACGGAAATGAACCGTGCCATCTTCAACCACAGCGCCTGCCACTGTTGTCATTGCCCCTTCATAATCGTCAACCGGCATGGCGTTAATTTCTTCACCGGACTGAATCGTACGGCTGGCTGTGACATCCTGCTTAATCAGGGGGCGAGTGGCTTCAACTATAACTTCTTCACCCTGTAAAACCTCAGTGTCCAAAATAAAGTCCTGACGGGTAGTCAAATCGACACTGACCCTGACATTTTTGACGACCATTTTCTTATAACCGATCATCCTGGCGGATAGATCATATGTGCCAGGTGGAATATTCAGAATCATGTAAACACCATTCATATCGGTGGCAGTACCATAAATTGTGCCCTCTAACATGATATTGGCACCGGGCAGAGGTGAACCCGTTTCTGTATCTTTTACCACACCAGTAACTTTACCGGTTGAGGCACCAAACAACATCACAGGTAACAATATGGCAATAGTTGTGATAAAAAACTTCTCTCTCATCATCCTTGGCCTCTTAGCTTTTTACTTAGCATATCTTTCGCCCCCCACTAGAATAGAATCCTAGTAGGGAGGGTCAAATCAATATGCACTCAGGGCCGCCTCATTAACCGAGCGGCCCTTTGGTAATACGAATATGTGAAATTAACGTACACTTTCTATAAAAATAAACCTAATAATAATCTATAAGCGGTAGAATAGTTCATTGATCGGTGAATAAATTAATCGAGTCTGATTTAATATCCTTCTGAAATACAACCAGTTACAATTTTCATTATATCGTTTAATAATTTTCCATTTTCAAGCGATCATTTCTGATTTAATCCTATGGTTGGAGGCTGTTTTTATATAATAGAGCATCAGTTCCGTTGATGTTCACCCAGCAGGTTGTGCTTGCATCGAAAACTAATTGGGCAGTACACTTGTGTGGGTCAAAAAAATATTTCTGGAAGCGTACAAACATCATGAACAATTCACACAATATTCAGCCAATTATTTCCAGGGCTTTAATTATTATTATTATAATAGCTATGGTCAGCCCATGTATTGCCAAACCATTGATAGTGAATGTCGATCTGGCCCAATACAAATATGATGAATTGACTAATTATGCCGAATTATATTATTCTTTCAATGAGTCACAGTTGGATTACATACGGAAAAATGGTTCATTGTCCGGGGCTTTACGCCTGCAAGTAAAACTTTTTTCGATTACTAGCGACTCATTGACCTTTAATCACAGTTGGCGGATTCCCCATTCAACCGCGGATACCATGGTTCACGATGGCAATAAAACAGTGGTGGGGGCAATTAGTTTTACAATACCAAAAATAAAACAAAAACTGGTGATTGACATTTCAGATGAAGTTTCAGGCCGTTCCAATTCTATAAAATCGATTATTGAGCCAAAGAAATTCCCTGCCGGACAAATTGCGTTAAGCGATGTTGAGTTATGTTTGACCATAACCCAGAATCCGATCAATCCAATTCCCAGCCTGTATAAAAACACATACGAAGCCAAGCCGCGTCCAAGTCGCCAAATTTTAACGACCCACCCCCATTTTTATTATTACCTGGAGGCCTATAATCTGCTGCCCGCGAAAACACCTGAAATTTATACTATTCGCACTATGATGATCGGCACCGATGGGCAGGAATACCTGCACAAAGCACAGAAGAAAAAATACAGTAACGATTCCAGCGTTGAAGTCGGTTATTCTAATCTATCGACTTTACCGCTCGGAAAATATGAGTTTGTATTTTATCTGGAAGATACCGACAATAAGCTTTTATCCCAGACCAGTAAATCCTTTATTTACACCGACCCTGGCAACCTGGCATTTCAGTTAGCGGGTGACTTAATCATGCAAGCCCTCAGCAACTTTGATACGGCAATGGTCGATCAGGAGTTTGACTATCTGGAATATCTGGCAAAACCTTCCGAAATCACCGCTTACAATGAACTGACTTCCATTCATCAAAAAAAATACTACCTGGTTGAATTCTGGAATAAGAAAAAGCCAGTGCAAATTGAACCACATATCTTTAGAAATGAGTATCTTAACCGCATTAAAAATGCTAATTCCCGTTTCAGTGTCGGCGATCAAAAGGGCTGGACGACCGATCGAGGTCGCGTTTTGATTATTTATGGTTTTCCTAACGACATAGAGCAATTTAAAAGTGGGATTGACATTAAGCCGTATGAGACCTGGTATTATCATAAAATGCAAGGTGGAGTATTGTTTGTTTTTGCCGATTTAACTGGTTTTAATAACTACGTGCTCCTGCATTCGACTCACCGTAATGAATTGTCCAACAACAACTGGAAAGATTATCTAACCAAATAATCTGACCGGTATTATCAGGCTTTGCGCTGCTGCGGAATTATTAACAGAAGCAATATCTGTGAATATTATGATCAGACATAATAAGTTATTGATTAAGTCAATAATCGCATTTTCAATTGTAGCAGCGAACACCAATCCTGAACAAAGTCAATATTTCAAACAAGCCTCGATTCGCGGTCTGGTGGTTAGTGCCCGGTCAACCGGACTGCCCCGAACTACTTCAGGTTATTCGAAAATTGATAGTATTGTGATTAAATTTTCAATATCAGATGAAAGTCTACGCCTGGTTTCTCCGGCATTTAAGCGGGTTTTAGAGTATTGGGCAAAAACTGCCGGTGCCAATATAGATTTATCGATTAAAGCAACCAGCAATGATCATTTATTAATTATTATACCGGATTCATTCCAGACTGCAATTAGTTCACTCGACCAATGGAAAATCAAGCAGAATTTCGACGTTACAATTGCTACTCTGAGCGTAATAGGATCAACGACCAGCGCGATAAAAACCTATATCCAATCAGCCTATGACAATTGGCCTGCGCCACCCAGCCACCTGCTGCTGGCCGCCCATTCCAGTCAGATACCGACCTTTGCTGGTAGCAACTACCCTGATAGTGCTGCCCATTTTGATTATCCCACCGATCTTTATTACACAACCATGGATGGTCCGGACGATGTTTTGCCTGATTTATTTATCGGGCGCCTGCCGGCGCGGAATGCCGCTGAACTGTCAAATATGATTACCAAAATCATCGCCTATGAACAATCAGATCCCACCGTTTCAACCTGGCGAACCAACGGTTTATTTATTGCCAGCGGTGACCCGTATTTCGCTGACCTCGTGGAAAACACCCACCGTTATCCGATCGAAAAATATTTTGATGAAAATAACCTTACTGCCGATTCAATCTGGGTGGCTAGCGACGGTAACACAAATGATATCATGGCGGCAGTGAACAATGGCACCAATACGGTCTGCTATTCAGGCCACGGCACGGAATACATTTGGCAGGATACCTATCCCCAGATATATTTCTGGGATCAGAATATCAACGAATTAACCAATACCGACCACTATCCCATTGTGCTCAGTTTCGGCTGTAACGCCGGAATTTATGGAACTGTCACTCCTTCCCTGGGCGAATCCTGGCTGCTGGCCGAAAACAGGGGAGCCGTCAGTTTTTTGGGTAGTTCCGGGATCACTTACTGGTACGAAGACGACTATCTCGAGCGGCGCTTCTGGGATGCGGCTTTTTCCGGCTATCTGCTAACATTGGGCGAAATGACTCTATCAGCCATATTGCAGGTTTGGGCGCGGGGTTACCCGACCGGCGATTATTACCCGGAAATTTATAATTTACTGGGAGACCCAACCCTGGTATTCAGCTTTTTCAATCATGATTCGGTTCGTCAGGTTCTGTCCGGCTATGCGCTGGACCAATCCTCCGGCAGCCCGATTGCGGATCAAGAATTGAAGGTTGCCCCCATCGGCGAATCTGCCGTACAGCCTTTTGTTGTCGTGACTGATTCACTAGGTTATTTCGCAGCTCCCGGCAGCTTACCGCTTTCCAATTACCAGATCCGTGCCCAACGAACCAGCTACCACGATTTATCCGACACCGTCGTTGTAGGCCCGGCAGCCAAAATCGACACGGTTTATTTCCAACCGTTTTTGCCAGCTTCGATTGCCGGTATCATTTATGAAAGCGGCGGTTCGTCACCCCTGGAAGGGTCAATTATCCGTCTGCGGGGCAGTAACTTCCGCGACACCTCCGGTATCGATGGAACCTACTTGTTGGATAATATTACCAGTAAAGTCGCCGTCATTGATATCCAAAAGCGCGAGTATATTGGAATAACTGACACATTATTAATTTTCGAAGGTGAACTTCTAACAGGAGTTGATTATTACCTGGAATCAGGTCCGAATGAAAGATATTTTGGTTTTGAACTGGATGGCGAGGATTTTTCCCTCAGCGGTGACTGGGAACGGGGAATTCCCGGCGCCAGTATTTATCTATCTGGACCAGGGTCGGCGTATGCCGGCGATTACGCTGTAGCCACCAGAGCCGATAATAATTATTCGCCCCGCTCCAATTCGATTCTGGAGTCACCTGCGATTTATATCGCTGATTTCTCCCATCTGACCCTGGCTTTTCGCCATTATTTTCAGATGGATCAATTCAATGCCGGTTTCGATGGCGGTAACGTGAAAATTTCAGTAGATGCCGGTTTGACCTGGGAACTTATCCAGCCTCTAGGCGGTTATTCTGTTGCCGAATTAAGTACACAAAACGATTATCTGGGTGGTGAGCCGGCCTTCAGCGGATCGCAACCACACTGGCAATATGTTCAATTCAACCTAGATTACTTGATCGGAACAGCCGATGAAATGCGCCTGCGATTTCATTTTGCCAGCACCGCTCAGGCCGAAGACGCCGGCTGGTATCTGGATGATATTATGGTGTTGAACCGCTTACCTCTATCGGTTGCAGGCAACGACCCTGTTCGACCTAATCGGTTCAACCTGGGGCAGAATTACCCTAACCCCTTCAATCGCACAACAACTATTCCGCTGACACTATCAGCTTCCGGCCTGGCACGACTGAAAGTTTACGATCTGACCGGCCAGGAAATCAGAACCATTGTTTTGGATAAAAATTCCGGCGGGTCCCAGTCGATCAATTGGGATGGAAACGACAATTCAGGAAAGGCGGTTGCCTCCGGTATTTATTTTTATCTGCTGGAGCAGGAGCATCAGGTCTTGGTCAGAAAGATGATCCTGATCAAATGATCATAGTATATTAATTGCTAATATTTACAGCCTACCCGTAGGTTTTAGCGACGAATTATGAGTTAAAAGGAGACAGTATGACTATTCGAAGTTCATTAGTTTTTTATTTCATTAGTATAATGCTGATTCTGGTAGCTGGTCTTTCGGCCGCCGGAGATGCAAAAATATTATCACGACCCGATGACCGTGAACCGCAGTTGGACCGGCCAATCAGCAATGTCCGGCAACACCGGGCTATTCCCAATTTGGTCGTGGTTAAGCTGCAAGCTAACACAGAAAAATTTATCGGCAATGCACCACGCTCGACTCAATCCTTCGGCCTGGCCGGTATTGACCGGATCATGGCTCGCTTTGCAGTCCGGGAAATCAAGCGTACCTTCCCTACCAAAACCCAGGCGCCATTACGGGCAGCGGTTACCGACCTATCTAAAATTTATTCGATTCATCTGGCTCCCGGCAGTGACGCCGATCTGCTGGTGAATCAACTGCGCACCGATCCCGCTGTGGAATATGCGGAACGGATTTACCCGGATTATATCGATGTCATACCAAACGACCCGCGCTATCCCCAGCAGATTCATTATGACCTTCTCCAGGCTGAAGCAGCCTGGGATATTGAGCAAGGTTCCTCCAATGTAATATTGGCAATTATCGATACTGGCGTCGACTGGGTTCATGAAGACCTGGCAGCCAATATCTGGACTAATCCAGGTGAAACCGCCGGTGATGGAGTCGATAATGATGGCAACGGATATATAGACGATGTCCGCGGCTGGGATTTTGTCGACGTACCATTGGATTGGGATGAAGATTCGCAACCTTACCCAGGAGAAGACGGCAGAGATGCAGATAATGATCCTTCTGATTTTGATGGCCATGGCACCCATTGTTCCGGTATTGCCGCCGCAGTGACCGACAATAGTACCGGTGTGGCCGGCACCGGCTGGTACACGACAATTATGCCGGTCCGGGTTGGTTACACCACCGCCACAAATGATGGTAGTATTCCGTGGGGATACAATGGCATAGTCTACGCAGTTGACAACGGCGCCGATATCGTCAGTTTGAGCTGGGGTAGTGGCGGCTTCAGTAATTTTGAAGAAGACATCATCAATTATGCCTGGGACAATGGTGTAATCGTAATCGCCGCCGCTGGAAATGATGCGGCCAACGATCTTCATTTCCCGGCCGCCTACGAACATGCCGTAGCAGTGGCAGCCACACAAACCGTCAGCGACAACCTGGCTTCTTTCTCAAACTTCGGTACCTGGGTCGATATCTTCGCTCCTGGCAGCAGTATTTTAAGCACTTTCCCCGGCAATACCTATGTTTCCATCGGCGGAACTTCAATGTCCACCCCGATGGTGGCCGGTGGTGTCGCCCTGCTATTAAATCAATTCCCGGACGAAACCAGTCACGAAATCCTGATCCGCCTGACCGCTAACGCCAATAATATTGATGCTTCCAATCCGGATTTTGTTGGGCAACTGGGATATGGCCGGATAAACCTGTATCAGGCGCTCACCGGTACCGGTACAGGCGTCCCTAATCTGTCATT
>DAOWAH010000049.1 GCA_030634675.1 Fidelibacterota bacterium | reverse complement strand
GGCTGAATTAGCCCAATCATACATCGCCCAGCCCCAAACAGCTTTTTTCTCTTTAGTCATAAATCCTCCAGTTACCAACGATTTGATACGATCCCCAGTCAGGGAAAACTAAGAAATTTTTATTAATTGATGCTGAATTAATTTTACTGATCTACCAGCCTTGAAAATAAGTTGTCAATCCGATCCAGATTGAGTAATCTGAAAATGTATGGCGAGTAAAAAAAGGTTTGGAACCACCGATTTCAATCTCAAATGGTACCGGTCCGATTTTTTTTAAGGGATGCAGGTTACGGATAAATAAACTGATACTCGGTGTTATTTGCGTTATACGTGTGTCGTATACAATTTTTCCGGACTTAGTTCGATACTGCTGAAAATCGGCCCAATTCTTATCAACCGAATAGAACTTGTCACGAGTTTTGAAATAGGCCTGTACACTCGGGCGGATCCATAAACGATCGGGCCAGAGCTCAAGGTTTGCTGCCAGCTTTCCGGACCATTCCCAGCCGGGCCGGAAGCCATACTGATAGCCGTATTTTGCAATAATACTGTCCGGATGGGTTTGGTTGGTACCCAGCATTGATACCGGAAAATTCAGAAACTCACGATTGCTGACACCTAATTCCGTGTACCAATTGATACTCATCATCCGGCTCAATATATTTCGATAAAATTCACCAAAAAAGGATAAGCTCCACTTGGTCGTACCACTCCCCAGTGGTAATTCAGAAAACTGCCGGGGGGTGCCATTGGCATCGGTTTTGGTACTATTAAAACGACTTAATTTTCCACCAAGCGGTAATTGGACTGCCACTCCAACATAGATAGAATAGAAACTCTGCTGGGACCAGGCCGGCTTTCCAGCTAATAAAAAAGTCATCTTTAAAGTAACATCACCAAGTCCTGAAGCAAGACGATTGGTTGGCAAATACCAAGCAATCAACGAATCAATGGTTGTGCTGCTGCTATCAGCGATGGCAAAAGGATTAAAAGCTGTACCGGCTATTCCGGTTTGCAATGGATCAGTGCCACCAGCCAGAGCCCATAAAACCGAATTGGTTCCATCCCAGGTGTACAGCCGTTCCTTAACTGAAAGCAATTTCGCCAAGGTATCAGCATCCATTGGAAAGGATTGAAAGAAAGTTTCGAAATCCTCAAAAGCCTGACGCGCCGAATCATGATAAGCAATAAACTCCGGTAATCCATCGGCTGCAATTCCCTGCCAAAGCCATGTCCGATCTTCTTCCAGACGGTTGTAATAAGGGACTTCAAAACTGAAAGTTACCCGGTTGGATACGCCATATTCCAACTGGAAATCCTGTCTTGATAGGGTATGTTGTAATTTAGTATTTTTTAAATAACCACCAATTGTTACCGAATCCGGTCCAAAAAATATGGTCTGGAATTCAGGCAATGTATCACCCCAGAAAGCAGCGGAAGAAGATTGATTAAATCCGCGGATTAGATCCCCAAAAGTGGTGGCACCAATTGATAATGAATCAAGGTGATGCAGATCGTAATAAGCATTGGGGTGAACATGATCGTAGTATTGGCGACCATATCCATCCAAGTTAAAGTATTGCGGTCCCACGCCGGTGTAACCAGTAGCGCCCCTCCATTTTCCAAAACCGTTGGTTTGTTTGACTGTTACACGCCAGGCATTATTCGGCAGGGTAAAATGTGTCTGGGACGAAACCACACTCAAAATTATTATCAGAATTAATAGTATTTTTATCGAGCGCAAAGTATCAATATAGCAGGAATCGCTTGCGGAACTCGCTAAAGCGAATTACATCATGGGCCCAACGGCCTGGCAAATATTCCGGTTGTTTCTTTTGCGCAACGAAAGTGCGCAACAGATCATATCCAAACAGCTTATCGATATAATCCCCATTCCAACTGAATTGTCGTGGGTATAGCTGTTCAGTTAATATGATTATTGTAATGGCAGTTAATAAAGGATCAAATGTTTCACGATCCTTGATTTCAATTTCCACACCGTTACAGGTCTGGTCCAAATAGGCGGGAATCTCAGCGGATGAATGTGTTTGATGGGGTGTAAAACTGACCGCTTTAAAGTTTACTCCAGGCAGTTTCTGGCGCTCCAATACCTGATACAAATGCAGGCCGGCAATCCAGGGGGCGCCTACCCGATAAAAAGGTTTGTCAGTCCCTTTTCCCACACTAAGATTAGTACCTTCAATTAAGGCGGTACCGGTATAAACCAGATTGGTGATTAGTGTGTCAAAACCCGGTGACGGCGGTACCCAGGGCAACCCAGTTTGATCGTACCACATGTCGCGTTGCCAGTTTACCATTGGAATTATGGTCAGATCTACGCGCGCCAGATTCTTGACCCAACCCATTTCATTGATCATCAACGCGTAT
The DNA here is from genome assembly GCA_030634675.1 of Fidelibacterota bacterium. Next base: position 6,618 of record DAOWAH010000049.1, on the reverse strand, counting down.
TCACCCACTGTTAAACCATGACGAATCGGAACCAGGTGATAGCCCACAAAGGATTGGTAGGCGGTCCGGACAACCGGGCCATTCATTATATCGCCACGGATCGGATTAGGCCGGTCCAGTACAATTACCGGTATTTCCAGGCGACTGGCGGTTTCCATCATTTTGGTTATTGTGGTAACAAAAGTAAAATAGCGGACGCCCGGATCGACTATATCCACCAGGATCACATCTACATCAGTCAGAGTCCATTTAGGAGGAATCACATAGCGACCGAATAAATTGATTATCCGGGCTCCTGTGACCGGATCCGTATCATCCTTACCAGACAAACGAACATCCTCATTTTGCCTTCCAAATAATCCGTGTTCGGGAGTAAATATTGTTTTTACAGTAATGTCCCATTGACTATTGATAAAATCGAGCAGGTGTTCACCGTTATGATTGACGGCAGTTTGATTACACAATATGGCAATTCGTTTCCCCTGCAGCGGTTCGAAATCCATCTGCTGGAGGATATCGAGGCCGGTTAACACGCTGGGATAAAAGGATAGATCGGGAACAGGATAGATTTTGCTATACCGGAATTCCTGCCCACCTACCACAGCAACCAGGATGGCAATCACCAAAATGATCGTCTTTAAGTAACTATATTTTCCCAGGATCAAACTGCCCACAGATCAAATTTAAAGCGGATCGGGGGAATGGAGTAACTAATAAATTGTAAGAATCTGAAACTTTGCGAAAGTTCCCATCTACATCCTCCGGATTACGATGGGCAGGTAATGCTTTCGCAAGGTTAATACAAGTTAAGGGCGAAAGTGGTTTTTATATTTGGTAATTGCCGGGCACTTCGAAGGTGCCTGGTACTTTAATCAGAACAAGCTCAGGGTGACAATGCTTCTTTATCGTTACAACGCCGGAGCGTTGTAACGAATTGGCAGATACAAGGATGCCATCCGCCAGCTGACGGATGGCATCCTTAAAAGGCTGTCCTAAAAAAGTCGTCGATTCTGTCCCAAAAACCGGTTTCCCGATGACAATCGGAATGGCCGCGGTCCGGCTGTAACCAGAGTTCGGTTTTATCCGGATTGGAAACAGCATACAAATGCTCACCCTGTTCCACTGGTACAGTTTGATCGTTCTGTCCGTGAATAAGCAGAATATGGGCCTTGACTATGGAAATATTGTTCACGGGAGCTATTTCATCAAACTTCGCTCCGATCCGGTATTCCATATATTTAAAAAACAACCAGATAAATGGATAATAAGGAAAATGTCGTCGGGAAAATTCCAGCTTCATCACTTCCGCCGGGTGGGCAAATGCTCCTACGGTAACAATGGCTTTTATCCGGTCATCATGAGCCGTTGCATAAATTGTACCGGCGCCACCAATCGACAACCCCAATACCCCGATTAAATCAGGATCAGCACTCTCCTTTCGCGATACAAAATCTACTGCAGCAGATATATCCTCGGCGAATTTCAACATTGACGAAAATGTATCCGGATCGCTGCTACCATGGTGACGAGCGTCAAAAGCCAGCAGATTATAACCGCGACCATGCAAATTGCGAATGTAGGGCAGCATTCGTTCCACATTACGCGACCAACCATGAATCAGGATGATCGTCGGTAAACGTTTCATTCTTGCTATACGTTCAGGAATCCACCAGCCATATAATTTACGAGTATTCTGCGTGGGAAAACGAATCTCCTGGAAATCGATATCATATTTACCCGGTGTAGTAGAATGGGGTGTTATTGGTGTATGATAAACTCTTGATAAACTTACTATTAATAAAATTATTATCCCTGTGATTACACCTATCCAGATTCCGATCATTGTTCTTTACCTCTAATTCTGTTAAATCATTTCAATTGTTCAATCAATTCAATCCAGTACGATACTGATTACCGATACCGCTCCAAAACACCCATAACCCCCGGCCACCGTAATCACTGTTTCGTGGTAAGTCTGAGGTTTAATTGTCGAGGGACTGGTCTGATAGGCCGCCAAATTTGATTCATAGCCATAGATAAATATCAAAATGGGAACTCCCTCTAATTTGCTTAAATCCATTTTAACATCTACGGCATCTCCGTTACTGATCGTGCGTTGATCAATCACATCTAGCTCGGAAAATACATAAATATCGTATATCCTGATTGAACTAGCAGCAGCCAACGAAAACTGAATATAATTATTCACAATTTTTATGCTGGAGCTATCCACTGGTGGTTTTTCAGGAATCACAACCGTACCAGTGAGGGTCGGCAGCCCCGGTGATTCGACAATCAAACCATATTCCATCCCTGACAGGGGCAGAAATCCGGGATTGGTATAATATTCATAGTAGACAGTGTCAATCATGTAGGTAAAATCCCAATCTGTTGAATCGTTAAAAATAGTTACCGTTGCATTCCTGATAAAGGCATCAAATTCCTCGGACATCTCCTCTGTTTCCCAGGCGCGTTCAACATGCAGAAATGACGTACCGGACTGGCCGTCATTACGTAAAACGCCGAATACATTATGCCCCGGTTCAAATTTTTGCTCAATGATTTCCGTAGGCATTGGACCAGGATCCTGGGGTAGATCACAGCTAATTATTATAAGCATAACAAACAAAATATTTATTCTGTTCAGCATATTTTCATGATCCTAAAATTTGATACTGTACCCTGCACTGACCATAGGAAAATAAGCAATATCAAAACCGTAATGACCATATTCTGGAATATAGACATACATGTACGGATTACGTCGGAGAAACAACAGGTTCTGGATTGACAAAGTAAAATAAGCTTCATCGGAACCGATGTACTCCGCGAGATAATATCCAAAGCCACCTCGTAATTTTTTCTTCCAGCCGATATCCCAGGCAACCCGCGCAGGATAGCGGACATTATTTTTATCAGGTGTATATGGTTCAGGGAAAACACCCACTGAATTTGCCATAGGATCATAGGTGTAATGATTGAAATTTCCGGTTTCCCAGGTGCGGGGAAATCCGGAGGTCATTTTTATTGTTGTACTGGCAGTAATATAATCGGTCAATTTAAATAGCAATACAGCCTTAAAATTATGGGTCTGATCACCGTCAAACAGGAATGATTTCCCGGCTTGTATTGAAGAATAATTGCGTGTTGAGCGCGACCAGGAATAACTGGTCCAGCCCGAAAGATGTTTCCAGTTTCCGCGCACTAAAAACTCTGCACCATAAGCTTCCCCACTGCCCTGTTCTAATCCAGCATTGTAAGCGAAAATAGAAGCGGAAGATGAATTATAATCGAAACGGTAGAGAACCGGTAATTCTTTGAAATAAGCCGATAACGAATAATTTAACCGCTTTATGAACTTACCTTCCATACTTAAAATGTAATGCAGAGAAGTCAATGGCACTTTATCAATTAAGGGATAATAATAATCCAGGTACTGGCTAATCTCAACATCCTGAGTATTCATTGTAGCGATATATTGATAATAGCGACCCCAGGCGCCCTTAATTGTTGTGTTACCCAATTTCAAAGCAAATGAAGCTCGTGGTTCACTACGCCATTTTGATGCGGATTGAAAACGGGCTTGGCGTATACCAAATTTCAACAGTAGCGCTCCCAGAGCGATTTTATCCTGCACATAAAAAGACAACAGAGCCGAAGACAAATCAGTAATCGATGACTGATTACTGAAAATTCCGGTATCATTATAAAAATTATACTGATTATTCTCGACACCTAATTTCAATGTTTGATTGAAAACCGTAAAATAGGTCAGGTTTGCTTTTGTTGTAAAATCCGAAATACGGTTTATTATTCGGGTAGTATATTTCAGAACAACATCCACGTTATTGATTGAATCGTAAGCACTGAAGCTGAAGAAATTTTTATTATCCACGCTGAAACGGGAGAAATAGCAATGGGATTCCGCTACCAGGCTGGGTGTTAAGATGGAGCGGGTTTTTACTCCAAGAGCCAGATTGGTGGCGTCGGACAGGAATCCAAAACTGTAATCCTTCATATACGGTTGGGTAAAATAGATACTGAAGCGGTGGAAATCATAATCCATGTAATCCCGGGCATAAAAGGTCGATACACGAACTTTGGTCTTGCCAATCGTTTTTTGCCAGGCACCATTGAAATCACCCATATAATTGGGCATATTCATTAAAACCCGGTTTACCAATGAAGTTAGAACTCGGCCGGACAGCATGGCAGTTCCACCACCAGCTACTGGAAATTCAATGGCACCCTTAAATCCCGACGTGGAGGGTTTGAATTCACCCTTCACCTCATCCTGATGACCTTCCCGGGAAGAAATATACAGTATTGATGAATTACGTCCCCCGAATTCGGCGTCGTAACCACCCACCAGCATTTCAATGCTCTTGATGGCATAGGGATTGAAAATGGCTTGTAAACTGAGCATGTGCTGCGGATTATAAATCGTCATCCCATCCAGTTGAACCAGGTTTTCACCCGGATCACTGCCGCGCACATAATACAAAGGTGACATGGGGTCAGATATAGTGGTACTGGGTGAATACTGTACCAAGCGGAATACATCCTTTCCCAGTGTTGGCACTTCCCGCAATACCACCGGATCAACTTCAAAACCGGAAATATCCATATCCCGTTTGATTATGTTTCCGCGATTGGCTGTTACCGTAATCGATTCACCCTGGATTGCAGTCTGATCCAACAGAATCGTCCCTAAAAATTTATCAGATCTCCCCACATTAAATTTCTGCGATACTGACTGGTAAGCAATATGTGAAAACCGCAGAGTATATTCACTAACTGATATACCAGTGATCGTGAAAAAACCATTCCGGTCGGTTGAGGCACCGTAATTTGAACCATCAATAATTACGTTTACACCTATGATCGTTTCACCTGTTTTCCGGTCTGCTACATATCCACTCAAATTGGCACCCCGCAGGAAGCCCATCAACGAAAGACCAATTACCAACCAGATCCTCATGGCAGATTCACTCCAACCGTTAAAAGTACTCCGGTTTCAAAACGGTCAATTAATTCCGGCAGGCCATTAACAAGCTGGTATAACCCTAATCCGGCAAAAATACCGCTGTAATAGCGCGGGCGATATTCGATACTGGCATTCCCACTGAAATTAACCAGAAAAATATTCCACCAATCTACCACTTCATATTCAGTCGTTTTGATGCTGTTAAATCCAAAACGCCCGGTCAGCCCCAAACGGATTTGCCAGCTATCATTTAAGCGGAAATACCATTGTTTATCCTTGCCGCCAAAACTAATCGATTCATGGATTGATGACCGACGATAATATAATCCGCGGATACCGCGACTATACCGGTCTACTTCATCAACCGGAAAATCCAAAGACAAACGTATATCAACAACATATCCATCATTCAAAAAGACAATATCAGACCAGACCGTCATTTGCCGACGATAGGAAAAGGGAGAAATTCGTAAATCGTGCACTGGATTGGTAAGAACTTGATTCTGTTTGTCAAGCCAGGCTTTTATCAATAAACCCATTCGCTCTTCCGGTTTTAATTTCCCTTTGGCATCAGATCGTATATTCCACTGCCAATCCTTGATTACAGTTCCATTTTCATCCACCAGACGTGAATACCCATTTAACTTAGCGCCCTTGGAAAAGACGGTGTTACGATCAACCCAATAGGTCAAGTTATCGATGATTAAATGGCTCTCCTGGGACGGTGACAAGTAATCATTGAAATACCAATTACATAAATCCGCCAGCGGCATCTTGAGCATATAATGTTGATCAACCGGGATATAATACCATTTCTTTTTAGTATCAATTCCAATTAGACGACCTGAAGTGGATCGGTAATCCCTTACAAATTGGAAGGAGCTCAATGTGAATAAAGAATCACCGGCAATCTCCACCGTGACCGTGTCAGCTACGAAATTAGGAAATGTCCAATTCCTGGCAACCAGATTGCCAATAATTAACACGAACACTAAAAACGATAATCTATATTTTTTTGACACGATTGAATTTAAAAATATGGTGTTAACTAATTATTAATCTCACCCTAGGCGGTCTTTGGTGAATATTCTATCAGCAACTTTACTATAGTCTGCATTATTTGAGGACTGATTTTCCTGATTATTTTGCTAATTTACTAATCGGGGTAATATGAGATTGATCCCAGGATTTTCTTTTGTATCTGACGGATGCCAATTACAGTACCAATTGAATTAGAATACAGGTCAAAATTATATATTGAACGATTTATAGAATTGTGACAATTATCACCTTGAATTCAATTGGCAATTCAACTCTGCCGTCGCAAAATCGAAGTATCTTTGAAGGCCTGGGCATTATTTGCGTATTTCAAAAAGAAGGCCTGCAAGTCCTTGGTTTTGGCCGTTAATATTATAGCGTCATCTATCCTTTCATAGGACAAATTAGTACTTGAATCAGTTAAGGTGTTTTCAAGCCAGCTATAATCCATCAAAGTATAGATACAACTATCGGGATATATTTCCATTTTAGCAAATAGATGAGCACCAATTAAATGCATATTGTAAAAATCATTATTAATACTGGGTTCCTCGGGGAAGGTATCTAGAAACAGATAGGCACCCAATTTTACT
>DAOWAH010000319.1 GCA_030634675.1 Fidelibacterota bacterium | reverse complement strand
TAATAATACCCTGGGAATAATTTATGGCTCCATTATCGGTTTCTTCGATCACAGCGCCGGGAACTACCCCATAGCCATACTGGGCCAGACCTAAAGAACAACATGATAACAAGATAATAAAAAGTTTCTTCATTGCTGCCTCCATTTTATTGTACGATTTCAGCGGTGATTCGATTGCCGCTCAAACCGGTAATTTTAAAGCTGAGTCCATCCGGTGATGTGCTATTCAGACCCATCGCCAGATCTTGGGCTTTACCCTCAAATTCAATTTCATATTCAGCAATACCGTCATTCAGGCTCTTGGCATAGGCGTTCCGAATACCCGGAACAGTCTGCGCCTTCAGAAATGATTCAAATAACATATATGAACCAAAATCGACATTACTGACTACCATATAAATCTTAACAAAATTTGCTTGCTGAGTACTCCATTTACGAATCAGTTGCATAATTATCTGCTGACCCAAATCCTCGGCTGCCTGATTAGTGGCATTCACCCCGGCCGTCGATTCGGAAATATGTGGTTTTTTTCCGCGCGCCTGGGGAACTACCGCCAGAATTTCTCCCGTATCAGCTCGAATGATCTTGGCATTCATATCAGCCTGCCCGGAATACATATTATATATTTTTCCCCCTGAGCTGATCTTGATCGTTCCCACCACGATCACTTCCGCACCCAGCATGGCGGCAATCTTGGCTGCTGCAGAAACATTTCCTTCCAGGGCCTGGGCATAGTCAGGTTCGCCTTGCAGGGCGGCTACCAGTTGGCGATCGACCACATCAAATCCTTTTTCATAAAACATGGCCAGTAATTTTGTTTCGGCAAAATCGGTAGGAATTTTATCAATCAGATTTTCTTCCTTTACCATAAACATAATCTTGGGGCGGTTCATACTATTTAATAATACCTGCAGGGCAGTTTCATCCTGGAGGATCTGGTCCAGGATCTGGGTCACCTCCGCCTCGATAGTGACCTCCCACAGACCGTCCGGCCCCTGGTTTTCAGTGAGTACCTGAAATGTTTTCACAAATCCCTGAGCTTTGGAATAGATGTTATCAGAAAAAACCATGGCATTTTTTACCACGGTTTCGGATGACATGATCGCACCAAGTCCATTTTCCACCGCATTACGCTTGGCCTGCTCGATGGCCGCATCACGATTTAAGGCCATTCCCTCTCCGGTAACTTTCTGTGTCTGAGCCCAAACAGTAGCGATCAATGTAACGATCAAAATTAGAATTCGATTTGGTTTTACCATATTCCCTCGATGAAGTATTCTCTCATTATCTAATATATCGATTTAAATTATTCATTTCACGTACCGAATGCAATGACATTCCCGGGCATTGTGATGTTAATCAATAACAGGCTATTGTGATTTACCTCAATTTCCTTGCTGAGATATTTCATTTCCGCTGATTTTCGCTTATATTCGGTGCACATTATGTAAACACAATAGGGGAATCAAACATGAAAAATGCCCTCAGAATAATCTTATCCATTAGTTTAATATTATTATTATTCAGCTGTTCTCAAAAACCGCAGAGTGCGATGGATACACCCGAGTACCATTTTAAAGCCGGCCTGCGGGCGGTCGATAGCGAAAACTTTACCGGCGCACGGACTTCTTTCCAGCGCTCAATTGACCTGGATCGGAAATTCGCTCCCGGTTATGCTGGTTTGGGTCTGGTAAATGCTCTTGAGAGCAATGCCAAGGAAGCAAAAACCAATGTTGACAAGGCGGTATCGTATGCTGCCAAAGATCCTGAAGTCCTGGCCCTTGCTGGTCGGGGGTGGATTGAACTGCGTGATCTGGAGCGTACCTGGTTCAAGAAGGCTGAAAAATATTTAACCAAAGCCTTGCGTCAGGATGAAAATCATGGGGCAGCACTCTACTATCTCGGGCTGGCAAATCTGTATCAATACAATTTCCGCGATGCCGAAGGCTTCTTTAAACGCGTTGTGGATGGTAAAGGTGAATACGCTGCCAAGGCTGATGCGAAATGGGAACTGTCTCAGAAGATCGTCCGGGCCGTCCCGGGTACTATGGCCGGTAAAAAAATAGCCCTTCAGGAGAAGATCACCCGGGCCGATCTGGCGGTACTCTTAGCCGAAGAATTGAAAATCGGCGAATTGATCTCCAAGCTGCCGGCGCCTCCGCTCGGATTCCAAACTCCCGGCCAGATGGCTGCCAATCAAGCTGATCTTAAATCGGCCGATACCCCGGGTCACTGGGCCGAAGCCTGGATCAATGAAGCGATGGAATATGGTATTCTTGATTTGAGTCCCGACGGCAATTTCTATCCCGATGAATACATCTCGAGGGCTAACTACGCTATCACAGTCCAAAGCATATTGGTCATGTCTACTCGTGACAACAGCCTGGAAACACGCTATTTCGGCGAAAGCCCCTCCCGCTTTTCCGACGTGCCAAGCTCGCATTTTGCCTATAATGCCATGGCCCTGTGCACCGAACGGGGAATCATGAAAGCGGATGTAATCACTTCCCGCTTCGATGCTGGTGGAAATGTCAGTGGCGCCGATGCCTTGTTGATCATTCGTACATTGCAGAATTCATTACGGCAAACGTTTTAAACTGACAAGCAACATCAATTCGATATTACAGAGGCGATCCATTACCGGGGATCGCCTT
>DAOWAH010000277.1 GCA_030634675.1 Fidelibacterota bacterium | reverse complement strand
TGTGGACTGCTTTGTCATTAGTGGCATCGCAGCCGAAACCGTAGAGTGTATCGGTGGGATAGACTAATAATCCACCGGAACGGATCACTCCCAGCGCTCGGCTCAGCGCTCCGCGTGTATCGATTGCTACCCGTATGCCGGGGGTCATTTCGCTGGTGATGGTTTGGTCTTCCAACGCTGGTGCCACCAAAAATATTGTTCCGGATGTTGCCGTATTCGCTTTTCCAGGATAGTGGTATATTTTTGCGTTATACTAATTATATCATCTTTTTTATCGACGCTAACAGGTTCAAACTTCAGAAAGTATTCCCCTACATATTCGAAGCAAGTGCCAAAAACGATTGGCGCGCCGGTTTTCAGATGAAACAGGGCGGTGCCTTTTGGTGTGGATGAAGGAATACCAAAAAAATCCACAAATACACCTCTTTTCCGAGCATCCTGATCGCTTCCCAGTGTCAGAAGTTTACCGTCACTTAGTGCTTTATACATATTATCCAGCGATTCCTTGCGGTAAATCGGAACCGTCCCGGCATCACCACGTAATTCCTCAAAGAACCGGTTGGCACCGCGATTTTTTTGCCGAACTGCCACCGGGACGACCGGATAGCCATTGTAGCCGGTCCAGGCGGCATAGACTTCCCAGGCTCCGAAGTGGCCGGAAACCATGATTACACCCTTCTCCTCCAGGAAAGCATCATCTAAATATTTTTTTCCTGAAACGTGGATTTTAAGGGATTTATATTTTTTAGGCATGGTGAAAAACAGTAGCATCAAACGTGCAAAAAACTGATAACACTGCCGCAAAGTGTGTACCTGCCAGCCCGTGGATTTTTCCGGATAGGCTTTTCTGATATTTTCCAGTGCAGCGGTTTTTCTTAATGGAATCCAGTTGTAAATAAAGTTCGCCACACGAACTGCCAGCCGCTTACGGGAGCGGTCAGATAACTGCCCGAGCCAGTTGGAAAACAGTTGCAGGAACCAATAGGTTACTGTTTGATATAAATTCATAATATTAGAAGGGTCAATTTATTGACGGGTTTAATCCGTTTTCAAAGTAAATTTTAATGGTGATTATCGGGCTTAAGGCAACAATGTCTGCGTTGCCTTCAATAAAAGACCCATGTTATTGACATTAAACCATGAACAGGTTAAACTTATTATCATGAGAATTTTTGTTCGAATTGCTTTACTTATAGTACTGCTTTCAGCCGCCAGTGGGGAACCGCTTGTGTACGTTGTTCCTATCCAGGGAACTATTGATCTGGGATTACCGCCTTTTATTGAAAGGGCCATTGAAACCGCGGAAGAAAATAATGCCGATGCGATCATTTTTGATATCGATACTTTCGGTGGCCGGGTGGATGCGGCGACCCAAATAAAAGATGCTATCTTAAGTACCCATATTCAAACCGTTGCCTTTATCAACCGCCGGGCGATTTCAGCCGGGGCTTTAATTTCCTTATCCTGTGAAAAAATCATCATGACCGGTGGCGGTACTATCGGGGCGGCCACGGCGGTGGATATGTCCGGTAAAAAAGCCAGCGAAAAGGTGATCAGTTATATGCGTGAAGAAATGGCTTCCACGGCGGAACGGCGTGATCGTAATGTTAATATTGCAATGGGCATGGTGGATGAAGAACTTAATTTTACGCACCTGGTGATTGATGGTGATTCAGTTGAGGTTACCGATCTGGAAGGACGCAAGGAAGGCAAGTTGATAACGCTCACAACCGAGCGGGCTCTCAAGTATAATATGGCCGATGAAAGTGCCGAGGATATGGATGAAGTCCTGGAAATACTTGGGCTGAGTGGTGCGGAGTTGCGCATCGAAGCCGAAAGCTGGTCGGAAAATCTGGTTCGTTTTTTAACCAATCCGATCGTGGCCTCCCTGCTGACTACTTTTGGTTTTCTGGGCATCCTGTTTGAATTACAGAGCCCCGGTTGGGGTATCCCCGGTACGTTTGGTGCTATCTGCCTGGCGTTGTCACTGGGAGCATCCTATCTGGCGCACTTAGCCTCAATGACTGATTTCTTATTCATCATTGTCGGTGTGGTATTGCTAATGTTAGAGATTCTGGTGATTCCCGGTTTTGGCCTGGCCGGTGTTCTGGGAATCGTATTCATTTTTGGGGGCATGTTTGCCCTGATGATACCGGATGTTCCGGTAGGACACGAGGTGTATTCAATGGCATTGACAGGTATATCGATTGGAATAATTGGCGGTATTATCGGACTGTTCTTGATGTTTCGCATTCTAATTAAAACCGAATTCTGGAAAAAAATTACTGCTCCCGGCACGCAACGACATGAGGACGGTTACGACACGTCGATTGGGCTGGAGTCCTATGTGGATAAACTGGGACAAGCTGTTACCGATTTACGACCATCGGGCTGGATTACGGTTGATGAAAAGCGGATGTTCGTGGTTACCGAGGGAGATTTTGTTCAAAAAGGCGATCCGGTCAAGGTCCTGACTGTTGAAGGTAACCGGGTGGTAGTCCGTAAAATTAATGTAGAAATAAAGGAGTAAACATGGAAACCCTAACATTGATTCTGTTAGCTGTAGTAATTGTATTTTTATCAATCATTTTCTATTTTGTGCCGATTGGTCTGTGGATTCAGTCCGTTGTCAGTCTGGGGCTGGGGAGAATCACGATCATTGACCTGATCCGCATGCGTTTGCGGAAGATACCGCCGCGCCTGGTGGCCGATGGTGTGATCAACAGTCATAAAGCCGGTATCGAAACGATTACCACCGATGGCTTGGAAACCCATTTCCTGGCCGGTGGTAAAGTGAGTAATGTGGTCGCCGCCCTGATTGCCGCCGATAAGGCCAATATTGGTTTGAATTTCGCCACAGCCACTGCCATTGACCTGGCCGGCCGGGATGTTTTAGAAGCCGTCAAGACCAGTGTTTATCCCAAGGTTATCAATGCCCCCGTTGATGGTACTTTGGCCGCGGTTGCCCGGGATGGGATTGAAGTCAAGGCCCGGGCGCGGGTGACTGTCAGGACCAATATTGCCGGTCTGGTCGGTGGTGCCACTGACGAAACGATCATTGCCCGGGTAGGCGAAGGTATCGTCAGCGCGATCGGGTCTTCCGAAACCTATAAAGCGGTACTCGAGAATCCTGATAATAT
>DAOWAH010000237.1 GCA_030634675.1 Fidelibacterota bacterium | reverse complement strand
ATAGCTGAATTGAGTAATGTATCACCACTCGAACGCCGTTTTTTCTTGCGGCTTTTGGTGAAGATCGGGAAAAGTGGTTTCTTCTTCCGTCTACGGGTTTGCGCCACCAGGGTTACCTGAGCCCGGATTCCAAATACCAGGGTCGGTTATAATTTGAATAACGGGGATAGGTCTGGAACCCTAACTGAAGTATTGTATTTTCAGTAGGGCGATATTCTAATTGAGCGCCGTAGTAAATCTGACCTTCAAGTATATTCGGTGAATTCGGATTCTGCATCATAGTTGGTTTAACCAGGCTGAAGCTGGTAGTTAAACGCAAATTATCTTTCAAAAAAAATGACATATAATTGGTGTAAGCTCCCATTCCCATTGATAGACCATCCATAGTCATCATTGATACTGAAAAACTGTGATTCATCTGAAAGTTAGCGGGATCGAATAATGAACGAGACTCCAGGGCTGTCATCTTGTGCAGTTCCTGGGGGAAATCCACTCGGGGTAGATCGGTTTTAAATTGACCAAAGCAAATGCCGAGAAGCATTGCCGATAGAATTGTATGTCTCATAATTTCACTCTTTGCGTGTGCTAAAAATACGATTTATTTCAATAAGTTGTTCCGGTGTATTTATGCCCGATATTTCTATTGGATCATTTAGTAACTCCAGCGCTATCGAATAACCGAATTGTGGAAAATGATTCAATGCGTCCGGTAGGTAATATTCACCCTGACTGTTATCATTGTCAATCAATTTCAAACTTTTGAATAATATTTTTGCATCAAAAATATAAATACCGGCGTTGATTTCCGTGATTTTTAATTGTTCGGACGTACAATCTTTGTGCTCTACTATCCGATCAAGATATCCATCAGCATTGCGGATGATACGACCATATCCGGTTGGATCATCAAAATTGGCAGTCATCAATGTGGCGCCGGCCTTGGAATCATAGTGCCTGACCAACAATTTTTCCAGACTGTTTTGGGTTAGCAGAGGAACATCCCCGGATAGCACCATAATATCGCCATTGAAGTCGGATAATAACGAAGCTGTCTGAAGAATCGCATGTCCGGTACCAAGCTGTTGTTCCTGAACCACCGATTCAACACCGGTTCCTGTAAGCAGTGCTTCGACTTTTTCACGGCCATGGCCGATAATGACGATGATCCGGTCTGCCTCAACAGCCTTGGCGAGGCCGGTTACATGCAGTAACATTGGTTGACCGCCCACTTTATGTAAAACCTTCGGCAGGTCTGATCTCATTCGTTTTCCTTGGCCTGCTGCCAGAATGGCGACTGCCAGCGGACGTATGCGCTTCATTTTAATCCCTCCTTAATAATTCCGCCTCCCAGTACAATATCATCCCGGTAGAAAACTGCACTTTGACCGGGTGTTACGGCAAATTGCGGTTGGTGGAAATGTATTTTGATTGAATCAGAATCAATAATATCCAGCTTCGCTTTTACGCCCGGGTGGTTATAGCGGATCTGAACAACAAGCGGGTCTATATCATCCGGATTTTCAGGTGTCAGCAAGTTCAGATCGGTGACAATACAACCATTGAATTCCAGATTGGAGCGGGTTTCCAAAGTTATATCACCTGATTCCGGATCGATAGCCTTGACATAATACGGTTCCGGTCCCGGGATGCCCAGGCCTCGTCTTTGTCCGATCGTATAATTGACAATTCCAGTATGGGGAGCGATCGGTGTCCCGGCGGCGGTTATGAAATTGCCCTTTTTCTGATCAGCCATCCGGTCAGGGGCATATTCATAGAGAAACTGCCGGTAATCATTATCCGGAATAAAACAGACTTCCTGACTTTCCGGTTCGTTGGCGGTGGGCAAATCAATACTTGCGGCTAGATTGCGGACTTCCTTTTTAGTCAAATCGCCCAAAGGGAATAATGTCTTTGTTAGTGCAATTTTATCAATTCCCCACAGGAAATAGGTCTGGTCTTTGCGCGGATCCAGTCCTTTACGCAGTTGAATCTGACCAGCATGTTGGGTAATGCGGGCGTAATGGCCGGTAGCTATCAGATCGGCACCGAGGCGTTGGGCTTGCTCTAATAATGTTCCCCACTTCAAGAAAATATTACAGCGTACACAAGGATTAGGTGTACGGCCGTTGAAATATTCATCAACAAAATTATCCACCACAGTATTACGAAATGCAAGCTGGTGGTCTAAGGTGTAATGAGGAACATTCAGTTGCTCACAAACCAGTTTGGCATTATTAAATGATTCGAGTGAGCAGCAACTGACATGTTTTCCCGGATTGCCTCCTACAGCCTGATATTCCCATAGTTTCATGGTCACCCCGATGGCATCGTAACCCTGCTCCAGGATGCGATACAGGGCTGTGGAGCTATCCACTCCGCCGCTCATGGCAACCAGTACTTTATTTTTTTTAGCGGGCATGGGGGGTGGTTTTACTATCTCCTGACAGCAATTTCGATCAGTTTTTCAGCCAGTTGTTCCACTTCTTCAATGGTATTATCACGACCGAAACTGATCCGGATAGTATGTCGGTTTTGTTCTTCGGTTAAGCCAATTGATTCCAGTACATGGGAAGATTGCACCGTGCCCGATGAGCAGGCGGAACCATTGGATATGGCCATGCCAGCCAGGTCCAGACTGATAATAAGAACGTCGGCGGGGACCCGGGGAATAGTAATACTAAGCAGTCCCGGCAGATGTCGCTCAGGATGGCCGTTTAAAACATATCCGGACAATGCGGGTGTCAGGCAATTAATGAAATGGTCTTCCAGGTCTAACAGGTGCTCCCGTGTTGTTCCCAAAGATTCCTGCGCTAATTCCGCTGCCAAACCCAATCCGGCAATCCCGGCTACATTTTCGGTACCTGAGCGTAGATTCTGCTCTTGTCCGCCACCCATTATTAAAGGCTGTAAAACCTGCCCCGGGCGTCGATATAGTGCACCTGCGCCTTTGGGACCATAAAATTTATGCCCCGAGATAGTCAAGAAGTCCACCATCAAATCATGAACATCCACCGGTAGTTTACCAATCGCCTGGACCGCATCAGTATGAAAAGGAATTTTATGGGATCGAGTCATTTGCGCTATTTCTTGAACAGGTTGAATTGTTCCAATTTCATTATTAGCCAGCATTACGGATACTAAACCAGTATCAGTCCTGATAGCATCGTCAATTGCCTGAGGGTCGATTAGTCCAGCGCTGTCAGTCCGTACTCGGGTGCATTCGATACCATGCTTTGCGAGCTTTTTCAGGGTCACTAATATGGATGGGTGTTCAATAGCGCTGACGACCACATGTTTCCGTGCCGTGTATAATTGATTCCACAATACCATGTTATTTGCCTCAGTTCCACCGCTGGTAAAAATTATTTCAGCGGGTCGGCAACCAATCGATTGGGCCACTTGTTTCCGTGCTTGTTCGATCATAGCACGTGCTTTTTGACCATAACGGTGGATACTGGAGGGGTTGCCGAAATGGTGGCTGTTAATTTCCTGCAGTAATTCCAATACTTGT
>DAOWAH010000134.1 GCA_030634675.1 Fidelibacterota bacterium | reverse complement strand
TTGCAATTATTGTCGGTTTGTCAATTCCGGCCGTAAGTGAACGGATTAAAAAACTGGTTGATGCTGGTTATATCCGCCATTTTACAACAATTCTGGATCACAAGATGCTGGGATTTGATCTCACGGCTTATATCACGGTGGTCAGTTCTTCGTCGGATCATTACGAAGAAGTCATTAGTTGTGCTAAAGAATCAGCTGCTGTACTGGAATGTCATTCGGTAACTGGTGGTGGTTCCCATTTACTGAAAGTGCGGGTGAAAAACTCCACTGCCCTGGAAGAACTGTTGCGTGATATTCAGTTATGGCCTGGCGTAGCCCGCACGCAGACCATGGTGGTACTGTCAACTTATAAGGAAGGTGTAAAACTCGATTTACAGTCCTCGTTGGAAGAATAATAGCGGAAATTCATTTTTATCTTGGACTGAGTCAATCTATCTAATAATGGGTAAAAAGGTTTTAAAAATAAGTTGAATTAATAATCGAAAATATCCAATTGATACAATCGCCAGTTAATATAATGGAGCTAAATATGAATAAGAAACAAGTGCTTGATATTGCCGAGCAGGAAAAAATAAAGTTTATTGACATGCAGTTCTCTGATTTGCTGGGTATTGTGAAAGCACTTACTATACCGGTTTCGAAGCTGGAGGAAGCCTTGAATAACAATGTCTGGTTCGACGGCTCTTCCATCGACGGTTTTACGCGTATTTTCGAAAGCGATATGTACCTGAAGCCGGATTTAAACACTTTTGCAGTAATTCCCTGGACCAATGGTACCAACAATGTTACCGGCCGCCTGATTTGTGATGTATACATGCCGGACGGTAGTATGTACGCTGGTTCACCCCGTACGGTATTAAAAACGCAATTGGCTAAAGCTAAAGCCCTTGGTTATGAATTTAATGTAGGACCCGAGCTGGAGTTTTTTCTTTTTCGGAAGGAAAATGGTGCAATTAATCCTTTACCTCATGATCGCGGCGGATATTTTGACCAGTCCACTGATCTGGCTTCTGAAATTCGCCAGGAGATGACCACCGCCCTCCAGTGTTTAGGGATTGACGTTGAGGCGCTCCACCATGAAGTAGCTGACGGACAGCACGAAATAGATTTTCGGTATGGCGACGCTTTAACGGTAGCCGATAATGTTATCTCGTTTAAATATGCCGTTAAATCAATCGCCCATAGCCATGATTTACATGCTACCTTTATGCCCAAACCGATAACCGGAATCAACGGTTCGGGTATGCACGTCCATCAGAGTATCTTTAAGGCCGGAAAAAATCTCTTTTACAGTAAAGATGGCCGCTATCACTTATCAGAGTTAGCCCGGCATTATGTTGGAGGTCAATTAAAACATGCCCGTGCAATTACAGCTGTGTTGAATCCCATCGTAAACTCTTATAAGCGTCTTGTGCCCGGCTATGAAGCGCCGGTTTATGTGTCTTGGGCTAACACCAATCGCTCGGCTTTAATTCGAATACCACGGTACACGCCAGGACGCGAAAATTCTACACGTTGCGAGTTACGTTCCGGTGATCCCACATCAAATCCGTATTTGACTTTTGCAGTGATGTTGGCTGCCGGCCTGGATGGGATTAAAAATAAAATCGAACCGCCGCCGCCAATGGAGGAAAATATCTATGAATTGACCGAAGCCAATTTACAGCTTAAGAAAGTAACGACCTTACCGGTTAGTTTACGCGAGGCTCTGACAGTATTAAATGATGACCAAGTCATTTGTGAGGCGCTGGGAGAGACAGCGTTGACAAGTTTCACAACAGCTAAAATGGCAGAATGGAAAGAATATTCAATTAACGTTAGCCAATGGGAATTAGAACGCTATCTGGAGGTCTATTAACGGCTGATTATTTGACCGGATAATGGTGCGACAGGCAGTAGAATGCATTAACCGTTTTCTTGATTTCAGGCCACCTAGAAACAGGTGTAACTTTTAGCATGCATAATAAGCGCGGGAAATTATGTTACTGTATGTTTTTAATCCTGATTGGCATTTTACTGCCCCTCAATCGCTTACAAGCCGAGAATGATTATCCTATTATTCTCGTTCATGGATTTCTAGGTTGGGGTTCCGACGAAATGGGCGGCTACCATTACTGGGGGGGGGATAATGATCTGGTAGGGTACCTCGATTCATTAGGCTATTCGGTCTATGAAGCTTCCGTGGGGCCGGTTTCATCCAATTGGGACCGGGCGGTTGAGCTTTATTATTCCATAAAAGGCGGTCAGGTCGATTATGGCAAAACCCATGCGGATCGCTATGGGATTGTTCAAAAACCGGAGGGAAAAGTCTATCCCGGGCTATACCCGGAGTGGGATAGTAATCACCCAGTGCACATTATTGGTCACAGTATGGGTGGGCAGACGGCGCGCATGTTGCAATTTTTATTAGCTAATGACTTTTACTTAGACTCGGGTTATTCCGTACCGGAGGAAAGCTATTTATTGGGGCAATCAAATCTGGGATGGATAAAATCAATCACGACTTTTTCTGCACCGCATGACGGTTCCACTTTGATCAATCTGATAACGACAAGCATCCCTTCTCTGCAGGATATAATTGCCGTAGCGGCTGTGACCGGCACCAATTTTTATGATTTCGATCTTCAACAATGGAATTTCAAACGTGAAAAAGGAGAACGGTGGTTGGATTATTTGGAACGAATGCGTAATCATCCCGCCTGGGGCACTAAAAATATCAGTGCCTGGGACGTAAGTTTGGATGGCGCCAGGGAATTAAACACCGGTCTAGTAGCCGACCCGGATGTTTATTATTTTTCATATGCCACTACCAGCACCAGATTGGATCCACGTTCCGGTCGACATATTCCGGATTCCGGCATGAGTCTGACCTATTTTGCTAATGCCCGCCTGATGGGATATAGAATCGCTTATTGGAGCGATGGTACGGCTACCGACTCCACCTGGTTTGAAAATGATGGCGTTGTTAATACGATTTCAATGATGGGACCGCGAAGTGGATTAAATGGTCCTGACCCAATCGCTGTTTATCACCCTGCAGAGCCACTGATCCCCGGTCAATGGTATTTCATGGGTAAATTGAATTACGATCATAAACAGATCATTGGGCATAAACTAAATGCCAGACGAGAATGGAAACCAGTCCGGGATATATTTAGAAAACAATGTGAAATATTGTGGGCCTTATCCCAATAAAATATTCCCCTGCTCGAATTACAATTGTACAATAAATGGTATGCAATTCTCTAAAAGGAATTAATAAAAACATTTTTCAATTCGAATTGGAAGGAATCTAAAAATGACTGACAGATCTGTAAAAATAGAAGATTTATATCGCTTTAAACTGGTATCGGATCCTCACCTATCACAGGATGGGGAGCAGGTGGCCTTCGTGGTTGAAAGAATGCACAAAACTGACAAAACCTATTATCGCAATTTATTTATAATCAATTCAATTGGAAAAAACCTGCGGCAATTGACTTACGGTAAGCGGCATGATCACACTCCCCGCTGGTCTCCGGATGGAAAAACACTGGCCTTTATCAGCAAACGGGATACCGGCTATGGCCAGGCACCCTCTGACCAGATCTGGATGTTGCCCATGGCCGGCGGGGAAGCATATCCGTTGACCAAATTAAAACGCGGTTCTATCGCCAGCTTAGAATGGTCACCGGATGGTAAAACGCTGGCCTTTCTGTTTCATCCGCTGGGGAAAGAAATTAAGATTGATCAGAAAGGAAAAGCCGAGACACCGGTTTATCGACAGATCAAGGATATCTGGTTCCGCCTGGATGGCGAGGGCTTTTTCGACAGTGAATTTACCCATTTGTGGGTTGCAAACACTAAAACCGGCCAGGCCCAACAATTGGTGGAAGGAGCTTATCACGATCTAAGTATTGCCTGGTCACCGGATAGTAGTGAGCTGGCATTTATTTCATTTCGCCAACCGGATTGGCAAATACGTCTTGAGGAGCAAAAAATTTATACTGTACCAGTAAACGGCGGTGAAATTGATGAAATCCCAACGCCGAAAGGACCCAAAGATGGCTTGTCCTTTTCACCGGTGGGGAATGCCTTGGCTTATTTCGGCCATGAACGGCCATATCAGGGCTGGGGGGTTGTCAATTACGTTTTAAATACGATTAAACGCAATGGGGAAAACCATAGCAGTTTTGGTTCGGAGTTGGATCGTACCGCTTATCCGATTACCCTGGGCGATATTACACCAGCCTTTATCCTGGATCCGCCGATTTGGACTGCGGATGGAAAATCGATTTATTACCGCATAACTAAAAACGGTGGTCAGCCATTGGTAATAACCAATCTCACCACCGGTAAAACCAGTTTTGTTACCCAACCAGATATCGTAACGATTACGGGAAGTTTGGATACGATAAACAATCGTTATATTTTCCATGGTGCCAGCCTGAATGCACCGGATGAACTGTATGTGCTTGATTTATCCACCGGGGGAATGCGCCAGTTAACCAGATTGAACCAGGCTTATTGCAGAAGTCGGGACTTTACGGTAGCGGAAGAAATTGAATTCAATAGTGGAGATCAAAAACTGCAGGGCTGGTTAGTAAAACCACCGGATTTTGATGAACAAAAAAAATATCCGCTGATACTGAATATCCACGGTGGACCGCGTTGCCAGTACGGGCGCACCTTCTTCCATGAAATGTATGTTCTGGCAGCCGCCGGTTATGTGGTGGTCTATACCAATCCCCGTGGCAGCCAGGGCTACGGTGAAGAATTTGCAGGTACGATTGCCGCCCAATGGGGTGAACCGGCCATGGCTGATTTAATGGCGGCAATAGATTATGTAGTAGCCTTGGGATTTGTCGATGAAAATCGTCTTGGAGTAACCGGCGGTAGTTATGGTGGTTATATGACCAACTGGATCGTTACCCACACAGATCGGTTTAAAGCGGCAGCCACTCAACGCTGTGTATCGGACCTGGCTTCCATGTTTGGTAATTCCGATATCGGTTATGATATGGCGTATGAATTTGGTGGTGCACCCTGGGAAAACCGGGCAGTGTACAGGGAATGGTCGCCGATCACCCATATTGAAAATTGCCACACGCCTTTGCTGATTATTCACAGTGAAAATGACCTGCGCTGCAACATAGAACAGGGCGACCAGATGTTCACGGCCTTGAAATATCTGCAGCGGGAAGTTGAATATGTACGTTTCCCGGAGGAACCGCACGGTTTATCCCGACATGGTCGCCCGGACCGGCGTGAAAGGCGGTTGCGTTTTTTAATCGAATGGTTTGATAGACATCTGAAATAATAGTTGCTGCAAATTCTTAGTTGAAAATGTAATTAGGACCAGTGAATGTGATGCGAGCTATTCTTTTTGATATGGATGGGGTAGTGATCGATTCTGA
>DAOWAH010000072.1 GCA_030634675.1 Fidelibacterota bacterium | reverse complement strand
TCTGGAATCAATTTTCATCCCTTCCGAAGCCCATGTGATCAACACCATCGCCGGCCGTCAAGAGAATTCGGTCGAAATTGAAGATTCCACAATAATAATAAGCCATCCGGTTGAATTCAAGGATGACCTCACCGGCAAAATCCTGAGAGGATTCTTTACCGATGGTGAACTGGATTCGATGCGTATCGAAGGAATGGCCACGACTCTTTATCATATTTTCGAGGATTCGGTTTATCAGGGCAACAATACTGCCAGTGGCGATACAATAATAATGTATTTTGGAGTAGATGATCTGGAAAATATTTATATAAACGGTGGCGCTCGTGGTGAATTTCGACCCGACACCAGCAATGAAAGTATAGATGCCCCGATTGCCTATGAATCAGATATTATAGATTACAGCATTCCAGAGGAAATGACCGATTTGCTCGATAATGCCAGCATCGATTACAGCGGTATGAACCTGAGTGCCGGGTACGTCAACGTATCCTGGAAAAATAATTTATTAAAGGCCATCCCAAGTGTTCCGGGAGATACACTGAGCCAAGAGATTATGCCAACCATCAGTGAGCGGGGCCGGGAACCAATGACCGGTGAATCACTGACTTACAATCTCGAAACCCGCCATGGTAAAATCATCCAGGGTCGCACCAGGACCGGAGGTGGTTATTATGCCGGAAATGAAATCCGCAATACCGATAATACGACTTATTATATCAACCACAGCAGTTATACCACCTGCGATCTGGTCGTCCCCCATTTCCATTTTGCCGGCCGGCGAATGAAAATGATCAACCAGGATAAAGTCATCATCCGTCCAATAATTTTATATATCGCTGGAATACCGATAATGGCCTTGCCCTTGGGTATTTTTCCGCATCAGGGAGGGACGCGTCATTCGGGCTGGATCATGCCCGGTTATGGCGAAAACCGTTCCCGGGGACAATTTATCAATGGGCTGGGTTATTTCTGGGCACCCAATGATTATTATGACTCGCGTTTTTTATTTGATTTCAGTACTAAATGGGGCATCCGTTTCAGGAATTATAACCGTTATAACAGCCGTTATCGCTTTAGCGGTTTGCTTAATCTCGAATTTAAAAAATCGCTCGGTCAGGGAAATGAAGATATTGTAAACCTGTTCGAACCAGGCTCAACGACCGACTATGTATTAAAATGGAAACATAATCAAACGATGCGCCATAACCAGCGCCTGAACATTGACGCAACTTACCAGAGTAACAGCGATTATAATCTGGAAAATGGTATTGATCTGGAACGACGCCTGAAACAACAGGCGATATCCAACTTGACCTATTCGAAAAAGTGGAAGAAAACCAAAAATTCGATGAGCCTGAACCTGTCATCTTCCCGTGATCTGATGGTAGACAAAAAAATCGATCCCACCACCGACTTTTATCAAACACCAACCAAGGCCGGTACAAAATTAAATATAACAACCAGCACTTTACCGAGAATTTCATTCCGGCATGGCCAGGATTATTTCTTCAAAAGCAGCGGAAGGCAGAAGCGCTGGTACAATAATATCACCTGGAATTACAGCGCCAACCTGAATAATCCGCATAAAACCTTTTATGAGTCGGAAGAGGTTCCCGACTCAGTCGATCAATATCGCTGGAATCCAACGGTTAAAACTTTTTCTGATCAAGTCGTTGTTCATAGCAGCAGTATATCGGGTCCTCAGAAAATATTTAAATATATCACTGTCAACCCCAGCACAAGTTTGAAGTCCAGTTGGGTAAATCGCAGTTTTGTAATTGCCGGACTTGATTCAAACACTAACACGATAATCAAACAAGAAGTGGATGGATTTGCCGCCCGGACCACGGCTAATTTCAACCTGAATCTGAAAACCCAGATTTATGGTATGTTTCCGATTAATATTGGACCTCTGAAATTTCTGCGCCACGTCGCCTCCCCTACGATAGGCTATCGGTACAGCCCCGATTTCTCTAAACCGGTATTCGGTCATGATTTTGGCTATTTTCAATCGATAGCTGACACCAACGGAACCCCTTTGTTGCTGGATCGCTTTGCCGGAACTTTGGCCGGGTCAACACCCAAGACCGAGGCACAATCCATGTCCTTTTCCATGAATAATTCATTTCAGGCTAAAATGCTGAAGGATGAAAAGGAGATCAAACGAGACCTGTTTACCTATAATTTCTCGACCAGCTATAATTTCAAAAATTATAAAATGGGGATTCTGAGTTCATCCCTGCGGTCTAAACTCAGCAATAAGCTGAACCTCGACTTGAGAATGAAACATGATTTCTATGAATTCGATGAGGAACTCCAGCAAAAAACCGATAAGCTGCGGGTCAATAAATACGGTTTACCAGCACCCCGTTTGACCCAGGTCAGCATGTCCCAGAGTTTCAGTTTTTCCGGTAAGCGCCTGACACCGATCGTATTACAACCAGACACATTAGTTGATTCAACCGCTTTTGAAGAAGAATTCATCGATCAGGGGATTGAAGCAAAACCAGTTCAGAAACCCACAAAATTAGATGCCGCAAATTTATGGAAAGCCAGCATTTCATTCTCCTACACACTGACAAATCCACAAATGACCAATGAAACAGAACGCTTCCAGATGAATTCCGGTATTACCGCCCAGATGACCGAAAACTGGCGGGTTAAATACAATGCCAGTTTCAATCTGTTAACGCGAAATATGTTAAACCATAATTTTTCAATCTATCGCGATCTGCATTGCTGGGAGTTGTCCCTTAATTGGGTACCTTCCGGTTTTGGGCAGGGATTTTACTTGCAGATAAGTCCCAAATCACCGACGTTGAAGGAACTTAAAGTAGAACACCGCGGCGGTCGTCATCTGTCTACAGGATATTAACTAGTGTTGTGTCATGTGTGTAGTGTGTAAAAAGTCGCCGGAATTTTTGTCGATAACAAGGCGAATATTTTCAGCATAGCCGTAGCTATGGTTGAAATATTCAACAAAGTTTGCGGCGAAAAGAACTAGACTTGGTTGCACTAATACAGGGTTGACACGACACTAGGCCTAATTCAAAGTCCGTTTATGCCAATTGAAATACTGCGGGATAAGCAGAGAATTTTAGATTACTGCCGTCAGGATTACTACCTGCACCTGTACAGCATTGGCGATCTGGATGATTTTTTCTGGCCCTATACTACCTGGTATGCCCTGGAAGACCGTGAGATCATTCAAGCCCTGATTCTATTATACAGCGGGATGGAATTATCAACTGTTTTGGCATTGACCAACAACTCACCACCGATGGAAACCTTACTATCAGAGTTATTGCCACTCCTGCCGGATAAATTCTATGCCCACCTCAGTCCCGGTCTGGTCCAAGTTTTTAATAGTCAATTCAATTTGGAATCTCATGGGCAGCATCTGAAAATGGCTTTAACCAGACCCGAATTAATTGCCACTCGTGACACCGGTCGTTCTATCCAATTAGAAACCGCTAATCTTGAGGAAATTCAATCACTGTACAAATCAGCTTACCCTGGAAACTGGTTCGATCCGCGAATGCTGGAATCTGGTCAATACTTCGGATATTTCGAAGATGACCACTTAGTCAGTATTGCTGGAATTCACGTCTACTCACCAGCTTATAATGCTGCTGCTCTGGGCAATATTACCACTCATCCTGATTATCGGGGCGGTGGTCTTGCTACGAAGGTCACGGCAGCTTGTTGTCAATCATTGCTGAAGAATATCACCCGGATCGGTTTGAATATCAAGGCTGATAACCTGGCCGGACTAACTCTTTACAAAAAATTGGGATTCACTGAATACGCCCCCTATGGTGAATTCATGCTGCACCGTAAAAGTAATTGAAAAAGGAAATTTCAGGGTTTACTTACTGCCGGTTTTTCTGCAAATTCAACCATAATTATTGGAGTAATCATGTATTGTCCTTTGTGTCAGGCTGAGTATAGACCAGAAATAAAACACTGTGCCGATTGCAATGTCACTCTGGTGGAATCATTACCGGAAGAAACAAAATTGGAAGAAATAAAATGGGTACCGGTAGGAACACTGCAGGGAAAAACCTATGCCGAAATGATAACCGAAATTTTAGATCAGGAGTGTATTGCCCATTTTATAAAATCAGATGTGCTCACCGCTACATTTAATATCTCTGGTCTCGGGTCCACCGGTGGCCGGGTCAAACTTTTCGTACCGGAAAATAAACTGGATGTCGCTCGAGAAATATTAACCGGTTTAATCGATTGACTAATGAATAAAAATACACTTCGATCCATCAAAGGCACCCATGATATTTTGCCGGATCAGTCCCGGCGCTGGCAGCAATTGGAAAATCACGTCCATGCTTTTATGAGCCGTTATGGCTATTGTGAAATTCGAACCCCTGTTTTCGAACGTACTGAATTGTTTGCCCGGGGAGTTGGCACAGATACCGACATCGTATCCAAGGAAATGTACACATTCCGGGATATGAGCAATAATAGCATCACCCTGAAACCGGAACTGACCGCACCGGTGATCCGTTCCTATCTTCAGCATAATCTGGGACGCCTGACACCCCTGACTAAACTATACTATATCGATCATGCTTTCCGTCAGGAGCGCCCTCAGGCCGGCCGCTACCGCCAGTTTCATCAATACGGTGTCGAAGCGCTGGGTTCATCCCATCCGGAGATTGACGCTGAAATAATCGCCTTAGCTTATTACTCCATGATCGAATTTGGCCTGGAGCAGTTGACCATCAAATTGAACAGTATCGGTTCTGCCGAATGCCGAACAGCTTTCCGCGCTGCTTTACAGGATTTCCTTAAACCACAACTAAGTGATTTGTCAGAAACTAGCCGTCACCGATTCGATACTAATCCACTACGTATTCTGGATACCAAAATCCCTCATGAAATCAAAATCGTGCAGGGTGCTCCCGCCATCAGCGATTATCTTACCAGTGATGATGTGCAACATTATGATCAAGTAAAATCACATCTGAACGACCTGGATATCCCTTATGAGGAAGACAACAAATTGGTCCGTGGCCTGGATTACTATACGCGGACAACCTTTGAGATTATTTCACCCGCCCTGGGGGCTCAGAATTCGGTCTGCGGAGGTGGGCGTTATGATCGACTGATTGAAACCCTGGGCGGCAAACCTACCCCAGGAATCGGTTTTGCTGCTGGAATTGAAAGAATTCTGATGGCGCAGGCAGCGGCCGATTCACAAAGTGAGGAACCCACAGTCCTGGTATATCTAATTGTCATTGATGACGACGGGCGCTCTATGGCATTTAAACTTTTACAGGATTTACGTGGTAAAGGGATTAGGGCTGATATGGACTATCTCCGCCGGAGTATGAAAGCCCAATTACGCGAGGCAAATCGTCTTGGAGCTGAGTATGTCTTAATAATCGGATCAGAAGAATTGAAAGATGGTACCGTACAATTGAAAAATCTGAAAACCGGCAGCCAAAAAGCGATACCAGTGGATTCGGTATTAGCCGAAATATCAGAAAAATTAGATTAGTTACTACTTGAATGGATCTGTTGAGTTATTGAAATCCGGACACCACAATTAGTATTAATTAAGTATTCTTGATTTTCACAAGCGACCTGTAAATTCCGCCCCAATATGAGTGAAAAACCAATCCTGATAGTAGAGTCTCCTTCGAAAGCGCGGACTATTTCCCGTTACCTGGGAAATGAATATAATGTATTAGCTTGTGTCGGACATATAAAAGATCTGCCAAAAAAAGAGCTGGGCATTGACATTGAGCAAGATTTTAAACCAACGCTAAAAATATTACCGGATCGGCGTGATTTTATTAAAAAACTTAAGGCAACTGCTAAAGTTGCTCCGCAAATAATCCTGGCCACTGACCCGGACCGCGAGGGTGAGGCAATTGCCGCTCATCTGGCACAGGAATTACCCCAGACCAAATTGGAACGGGTCATATTCACGGAAATCACCAAATCCGGGATTGCCGCCGGTATGCAGGATCGACATCCGGTTGACCAGTGCCTGGTGGAAGCGCAGCAAACTCGTCGGACAATCGATCGTCTGGTGGGCTATAAAATCTCACCTGTACTTTGGAGTACGCTCCAGAAAAACATGAAATTTGTCAAAACCACTCTGTCTGCCGGTCGCGTTCAGTCGGCCGCCATAAAAATGATCGTCGACCGCGATCGCCTGCGCGCTGCCTTTAACCAGGCTACCTATTATACCCTGAAAGCCGACCTGGCAACTTCTGACCTGGAAACCTTTTCCAGTCAGTTATTTCAACTGGACAATCAACGCCTGGCCACCCGCAAGGATTTTGACAGTAACACCGGCAAACTTACTAAAAAAGGATTACTGGCTCTATCCCAAACGCAGGCAAACGAGTTAGCCAAAGAATTGGAACCGGGACCCTGGACCGTTTCAAATATTGACGAAAAACCGCTCACTTCGCGACCGTCCCCACCCTTTATTACCAGCACCCTGCAGCAGGAAGCGGCACGTAAACTGCGCTTCTCAACCCGAAAAACTATGCGCACCGCACAAAAGCTGTATGAGGCCGGATTCATTACTTATATGAGGACGGATTCTACTCATTTGTCCGGTGAAGCAATCGGTGCGGCAAGATCGGAAATAGAAAGCCGCTATGGAAAAGATGATCTACCGGAAAAGGGGATTCAGTATCGGCAAAAGGTTAAGAATGCTCAGGAGGCCCACGAAGCAATTCGGCCGGCCGGCTATAAAATCAGACCGGTGGATGAAATTGCCGCCAGTCTGGATAAAGATGCAGCCCGGTTATATGATCTGATTCGTAAGCGCACCGTAGCCAGCCAAATGAAACCAGCTCGTTTGAAACAGACTACCGTGCTGGTAACCAATCAAAAAGCCGATTTCAGAGCCGTTGGGAAAGTCATCCTGTTCCCCGGCTACATGCGTGTTTATGTGGAAGGCCGTGATGATCCAGATGCGGCCCTCGCTGACAAAGAAAATATCCTGCCCGAGCTGCAAACAGGGCAACGCTTAAGCTGTGACAAGCTGATTGTAGATGAACGTCAGACAAAACCACCAGCACGCTACACGGAAGCATCCCTGGTTAAAGAAATGGAAGCCAAAGGTATCGGAAGACCATCCACTTACGCCAATATTCTGGATCGGATCATGCAGCGCGATTACGTTGAAAATCGGAAAGGTTATTTATTACCCACCTTCCTCGCTGTAGCGGTGGTCCAATTACTCGAGAATCATTTTGAATCATTGGTAAATGCTGAATTCACTGCTAAAATGGAGGATAATTTAGATGCTATCGCGCGCGGAGAAATGGAGTCACTACCATTTATGAGCTCCTTCTATTTTGGTGAAAATGATACCATCGGTCTGGAGGATATGCTCGACACTAAAGTTGATATCAGAAAAGCGTGTACGATAGCGCTTGGCACTGATGAG
>DAOWAH010000399.1 GCA_030634675.1 Fidelibacterota bacterium | reverse complement strand
TGGGTATTGCAACGACAATCCGTAAATTAACTAAAGGAAGACTTACAGGTATTTACATATATGCCGGTGCCGATTATCTTAATCGTCTGGAATTTGCGCAATTGATCGCAAGTATATACGATCTAAATCAAGAACTGATGTCACCAATTGACACTGCATCTTTGAATCAAATTGCTCCCCGACCGTTACGTGGAGGCTTGGTTAATGATCGGATTGAAACATTGTCCGGCATCAAGTGTTATACTGTCCGTACCGCTATTGAAAGAATTCGAGCTCAAGGCACAATATGAAAACATTAATAATATCACCGACATACAATGAGCGAAAAAATGTTCCTAATCTTGTGGAAAAACTCTTTTCTATCGACCCCGATTTTCATGTTCTAATTATTGATGATAATTCACCTGATGGTACGGGCGACCTGGTGGAATCTATGCAAGCCCAATTTCCAAATCTACACCTTGCCCGGCGGGCCAAGAAGGCCGGATTAGGCACTGCCTATTGCTTTGGTTTTAAATGGGCTTTAGATAGAGATTATGAAGTAATTGTCCAGATTGATGCCGACTTGTCCCATGATCCCAATGAGATTCCAATCATGATGGCACTGCTGAAAGATAATGATTTTGTTATCGGCAGCAGGTATTGTGACGGGATCAGCGTTGTGCGGTGGCCTTTACGGCGGTTGGCACTGAGCTATGGCGCTAATCTGTATACCCGAATTATTACCGGGATGCCTATTAAGGATGGAACCGGTGGTTTTAAAGCCTGGCGCCGGGAAGTACTGGAAGCAATAAATCTGAACCAGGTCCGTTCCCAGGGCTATTCGTTTCAAATCGAGATGAATTTCCGTGCCTGGATGAAAGGTTATCGGGTTATTGAACATCCTATTATCTTTATCGATCGCACTATCGGTGAATCCAAAATGAGTAAAATGATCATGTTGGAGGCGATCTGGATGGTTTGGCGTTTTCGTATCTGGAAGCTGCTTGGTAAGGGTAAATAGTTGGAATTTATGTCGCTGCCGTCTGTTTCTATCCTGATTGTCAGTTATAACGTTAAACAATACTTGAGGCAGGCTCTGTACGCCTTGGAACGTTCGGATTATGCTGGCAATCTGGAAATGATTGTTGTTGATAACAATTCTTTTGATGGTACCGTAGATTTTATCAAACAAGATTTTCCCAAGGTTAAGTTAATTGCCAACAGTACTAATTGCGGTTTTGGTAAGGCCGTAAATCAAGCTGCTGAACTAGCTGTTGGAGATTTTTTTCTGATATTAAACCCGGATACGATTGTTCAGGAGAATACAATCAATATTATGGTGGATTACTTATTATCTCATTCGGACGTTGGGATGATTGGTCCTAAAATTCTGAATGCTGATGGAAGTCTGCAGCTGGCCTGCAAGCGTTCATTCCCTACTATTGGTGTAGCTATACCTAAATTGATGGGATTGAATCGTTTGTTTCCGAAAGCACCCTGGGCAAACCGTTATAATTTAACTTATTTGGATCCGGAGCAGATCCACACGGTGGATGCTATTAGCGGTTCCTGCATGTTTCTCCAAGCGGATTTATTTCGATCCCTGAATGGATTTGATGAACGTTTTTTCATGTTTGGGGAAGATTTGGATTTTTGTTACCGGGTAAAGCAGGCCGGGAAAACTGTTTGCTACGTACCGACCACTCAGATAATCCATTATCAGGGGGAATCGGTGAAGTCAGCCCCCTATGACAGCATTGATGCTTTTTACAACGCTATGATTCTTTTTGCCGATAAACATTTTCCCCGCGGTCATGGATTATTTGTTCGTATTGGAATCCGATTCGGTATATTAGTCCGTAAATTATTCGCTCTGGTAGCCGGGTTGCGTTCCCAAATCATTTCTGTTA
>DAOWAH010000418.1 GCA_030634675.1 Fidelibacterota bacterium | reverse complement strand
ATAAATTTTTGTAATCCGACGAAATGATTGACAGTCCAGTCAGCAATTCGATTTTGCAAGGGACTATGAGCATCAAACCGTAATTCTTTGATAAAATTACCGGTGTTAATATTGACCGTACATGCCGTTTCACAAAGACCGTCAACCGCACAGGTATCGGTACCCTTGTAATTATAAGCCTTGATTAGATCAAACCGTCGTTGATCGGAATTAATTTCCATTGCTTTGATTTCACGAGCTACCACAATGCGATCCCGTGGTGTAAAAGTCAAATCACGCGACGGACATACCGGTTCACAAAAACCACATTCCACACATAGATCAACCTTTTCATTAACTAGCGGTAATGACTTTAATGATTTGATGTGGACGTGCGCGTCGCGGTTTAGCAAAACGTCGGGATTTAATATATTATGCGGATCCGCCAGTTCCTTGATCCGCCACATAATTTCATACAGTTTATTGCCCCACTCTTTTTCAACATAAGGCGCCATATTCCGCCCGGTACCATGTTCTGCTTTTAAAGAACCGTCGAATTTCGATATTGTCATTTCTCCAATATCATCCAGCATTCCTTCGTAAGCCCGGACACCTTCATCGGTTTCCAGATCGATCGAAGCCACAAAATGCAGGTTGCCGTCTTTGGCATGGCCGAAGATTACGGCGTCCTCGTAGTTCCATTTTTCGAATATGGCATGGAGATCGGTAATCACATCGGCCAGTTTTTCCACATCGAAACAAATGTCTTCAGTAATGACGCTGGTACCCGGTTTCCGTAGCGAACCTACTGTAGTAAATAGACTCTTCCGCACGGTCCATAATTTCAGCTGATTGGCCTCGTCAGTAAAGAATCCACAGAGGATTTTCCCCTTATATTTACCGAGCTTGGTCTCAATTTTACGGGCACAGGCTTCCGCATCCTTCAGGCTGTCTTTCTGAAATTCACATAATAAAGCGGCGGAGCCAGGTTTCAAACTGGCCGGGTCGTAGGGCGGTTCCTCCAGATATTTCGCCGTTGTCAGGGAATTGAAATCCATCAGTTCGACTGCATCGGCACCGCCGGCTTTTAAAAATTCAATCGCATTGCAGGTATCTTTCAAGGATGGAAATATCAATAGCCCGGTCACTTTGAATTCCGGATCGGGCAGCGTTTTCAATGTCACGCTGGAAATAAAGGCCAGGGTCCCCTCAGCACCAACCAGTAAGTGAGCAAAAATATCTAAAGGATTATTAAAGTCAAGTATAGCATTAAGTGAGTAGCCCAATGTATTCTTAATGTGGTATTTATGTTCTATTTTATTTTTAAGGCCATCATTTGAAATAATTTTATCACGGAGCTCCGCCAGCCCCAGAGTTAGATAGAGTTCATCTTCCGCAAAGCGCTGGTAGTCACTTTCAATACTGGTATCATAAACATTACCATTGGCCAGAATAAACCGAATATCTTTCAACGTATAATAGGAATTCAAGCCAATCCCGCTGTTCATTCCGGAGGCATTATTCGATACAATGCCCCCGATCCGGGCCGCCTTGATAGAGGCCGGGTCCGGACCCATTTTACGTCCATAGGGCACTAGAACTCGATTAACATGATCTCCAATTACACCGGGCTGCAGCCTGATGGACATTCCTTCAGCAAGAATTTTGAATCCGGTCCAGCCTCGCACGATTTCAGCGACAATATCGGCCGTAACAGTCTGACCGGAAAGGGATGTACCGCCACCACGGAAAGTCACTCCAATCTTTTTTTCATGAGCAAATTTCAGAAGTTTAATCACCTCCGCTTCATGACGAGGTTTT
>DAOWAH010000007.1 GCA_030634675.1 Fidelibacterota bacterium | reverse complement strand
TTCACCAGATTGTTGTCCGTCCCGATGTACTGCCCGCTAAAATACTGCTGGTGGGAGTTAGTTTTTCCGGAGGTATGGTAGTTAAAGTCAGTACCGAGCCAGATATCAATCCCGTCGGTGTTATCTCATTCGGTAGCTATTTCAATCTGGCGGAAACATTGCGCTATTTCTTCACCGGGCAAGCTGAATTCAATGATACCAAAATTGATTTGACACCTCATGAATATACCAAAGCTGTCTGGTTCGGGAATTATCTTCACCAGCTTGACCTTCCCTTTGAAACCTAGCAAGTGCATAACTGCATCGGGCATTTTCTCCGCGAGGAAAAGGCCCAGGTCGAAACAACCTATCTACAATGTAATCCGCAGCAACGTGAATTTTTGAAACAGGTATTCGATCCGCGTAACAAAGCGCTACTACCTTATCTGGATGTCATAGAACCAAAGATTCGCGAAGCAATCGAAACAATTTCTCCCCATAAATTCATTGACCGGATAAAATCACCTTTATTTATCATTCATGGTATTCACGATAATATGGTCCCCTATACTCAGGCGTTAGCATTTTGCACCGCGTTGGAGGAAAAGAATAAAACATATTTTCAATACATAATGCGGATTTATGCTCATAGTAAAGCCGGTAGGAGTACTCTCTTTGAATTTATTTCCGAAATGAAAGCACTGTTCGGATTGCTCAATAACCTGTTAAAAGTCCTGGAATAACCATCTAATGGAAGCCTTGCAGGAAGATTATGACATTATTGTATTGGGAGCTGGTATCAATGGTTGTGGTATAGCAGCAGAATTATCGCGCCGGAATCAGCGCGTGCTGATCCTGGAACGCAGTGCTATTGGCAGTGGTACTTCCTCGAAATCTTCACGGCTAATCCATGGTGGTTTACGTTATCTTGAAACAGCGAAATTCGGTTTGGTACGGGAAGCACTACATGACCGTCAGGAATTACTCAAACTCTACCCGGATCTGGTTCAGATGAAACCATTTTATTTACCCGTATATAAATCCAATCCACGGCCGGCCTGGATGATAAGCCTGGGATTAAAGTTGTACGACCTATTAGCGGGAAAGTATTCTGAATTTAAATCTCAGCGTATCGATAGGGATGAATTTTCCAGCTTTGCATCATCTTTATTACAGGATGGACTGAAGGCGATCTTCCGCTACTATGATGGCAAAACCGATGACCTCGAATTGACCCGGACGGTAGCCGGTGAAGCCCGTAATTCCGGCTGCGTGATTCACGAACATATAAAAATTACCGCTATTACCAATCAGACTACCGGTTATCAGGTGGCAACTAACCGTGGGATATTCACGAGCCCGGCATTGATCAATGCCACCGGTCCCTGGATCGATGAAGTCAATCAACGCTATGGTCTTCCAACCAATTACCACATCCGCAAGATCAGTGGCATTCACATCGTGATCGATGGTTTGTTAACCCCTGACCTAATGTTCATGCAGACCGGCAATAAACGTATCTTCTTCATCATTCCTGAACCAGAATATAAGCGAACAATTATTGGCACAACTGAGCGGGAGGAAACCGTTCTTTGTGATGAGGTGACTTACGATGATGCCGATATCGAATACTTGCTAGAGAATATTAATAAGTATCTGACCACTGACCACCAATTGACCGTCAATGATGTTAAAGATGTATGGATTGGTATTCGGCCTTTGATTGCCCATAAGGATAATCCCACCGATCTATCCCGAGAGTATGCTTTGGATTTACATCCCAAAGGAAATACCCAACTGCTGCACGTTTTTGGAGGTAAACTGACAACCTTTCTCTCCCTGGCCCGGAAAGTTGCGGATCTACTGAATATGTAAATTCTATTCAGTAGCTGACAGCCTGGTTATATCAGCAAGAATTTCTATCGAATGCGAGGTTACATCCACTTTGTTATAGATTTTCCGTATAATACCTTCCGGATCGATTAAAAATGTTTTTCGATCTGCGAATAGCAATCCCTTAGCAGCGTACAATTCTGAAACGGACTTGTCTCCATCCGAGAGCAAAGTAAATGGCAAATTATATTTTTTAATGAAAGCCCTGTGACTTCGGGGGCTGTCGTAACTGATGCCCAGCACCACAATTTTCTGCTGTGCGAATTTTGTATAGTCGTCGCGAATTCCACAAGCTTCTTTAGTGCAGCCGGGGGTATCATCTTTAGGATAGAAATAAACCACCACCCAATTTCCCCGATAATCGGATAATTTCCGTAATGAGCTATCCTGATCGAGCAGCACAAAATCGGGCGCCGGTTGGTCAGTATTAATTTTCGGTGACTTACTCCACAATAAACCCATCATTAAAATGGAAAGCATCAATAATATTCGCATTTTTCTCCTCATATTTACTTTGGAATCCAGATCGTAATCTAACGCATTATTACTGATTATCAAAAAATCCCTGCCCATCACCTCATTGGGAATCTTTTCCATCATGATCGTCCGACCCACGACCCGGGCAGAATTATTATGTAATCCCATACCCATTATAAGGTTCTGCGTTTCTGCTCCATAATCAGTCACGCTATTTATTTTATCCTAATCAGTTCCCAGTAATTGAAAAAAAACAAGCTTATTATTATGACGATCGTCAGCATCAGATAATGTAACCGTCCGATGACCGACCAGTATTTTTTATACCCGGCAATTAGAGTGAAAACCACCAGCACCGGTGTCAGTAGTAAAATGATTGCCGGAAGATAGGCTGCCATCCTTTTTGCCGTTGATAACAACATGAGCGTTCGGGGCAGACCGAATTGATAGACCTGCGGATTGTAATACGTGACCAGCAGATAAATGAGTCCCAATGCAGCAGCGATGCAACCAAATACGCGGGCTGCCGAGGCCAGTGGAGCGGGACTTGGATCAATTACTTCAGGGCCAAAATCAAATGTATCCTGCCGCCGGATCAGCCAAATGGCCGGCCAGGATGTGAGTGTATAGAGATAGATTAATCCGCTGACGATCAAAAAAATCAGCACCGGCAAATTATTCTGGGGCGTGATCCTGGTAAAATAGACGTAGTGAAAATCAACGTTGTCCGGAAAAAGGTCCGGGATGTACAATTCATGAAAGCCTTTTTCCAGTTCTTCCGTTAAATCAAATACCACATAATTCTCAAAATCATGAAAATGATGCAGGTAAAAAGTTCCCTTTTTAAGTTCATAGATATTGGAATACTGGGTTATATCCTGGCTTATGGCTGCCAGGACTTTCCGGCATAGGTCCACGCTGATTTCTTTACTACCGGCAATCATATCCAATACTGTATCTGTGTACAATTCAGGTTGGTCACTACTTCCATACTGCGGCATAGCAGGACTTGTATAAATCAATACTGGTTCTTCTTTGAATATTAGCGTATCCTTTTTTACTAATACTGCTTTATCCGATCGATCCACAAACAGAATTGCTTCATCACCGAGCGTGTCACGATTATAATTATCAAGTTTGAATAAAACTTCATCAACCGTGGCACACTCAGCCATAATCAGATTATAATCGATCTCTTTATTCTCAGGAATTATGACCGACTCATATTGAGCTTGCTCAGGATGAATAAATCGCTCCATTACCAATCCCCGTTCATTCATGGCACTGATCGGATATAATTCAGGAAAGCCAAAATAAACTCGTCCGTAGTCACCATTTTCGGAAGGAATAAACCACACCCTGGCGCTGTGATTATAACCATCTTCATTCTTAGCCAGTAAAATTGAATTTTCCGCCGATATTACAAAACCGGTACTGGCACAAACTATAGAAATGAAGTTTGCTGACATTAAGAAAAACAGAATCCCTGTGGTTTTAATAACCTGTTTCATCATCTAATAGGGTAAATATACCACAAAGAAATTGATTGTCCTAAACGAGGATCAAATGATAAATCAGCTTAAATGGAGCCCCACGGGCAGAGCCCTTGCGATCTCTATAAAATACCCTCCTACGCCAAGGCTTCGGAGGGTTATCCGCAACTAGCGACATCCACCGTAGCAACACTCCTTCTTTTTTGGACGATGCTTCACGCATTCATCCATGAGCAAAGCCCGTGTTTTTCTACGTAGGCGGATAAAATTCTCTTCCAATGATAACATGCACGAAGACCTGGTACTTATCGTTCCAATCTTACAGGTTGATTATTATTACCAGAAGGTCTTCCAACTAATATGGACCATTCATACAAAGCTTCATATTTACTTGGTTTTAAATTACTATTTGAACAGCACTTTGTTATATTTTTGGATGATGAATTGGTCGTAATATTCCCGGATTTATCCAATAATAACATTCCTTTAGTTTGATCATGTATTTTAATTCCGGCCAGTGATTTGTAATAATAAGTTAAAGATTTATCATTTAACGTTACTGCTTGTTCGACAGGATTTGTAAAAGTCAGTTCAATCCAGATAGTTATAATTATTATTGTAATTGACAGCAGCAACAGTCTTGATAAAATTTTTGGATTATTTACTTTAGCAATATTCATCTTTAGTATTTCCATATCCGTTCAATTACTATCAGGCTTGGAAGCTTGCATATCCTGGTAAATATTACGGTTTGCAGCACAAAGATACAAGATATATATGATAATGAATCTCAATAATATTAATAATGTTCCATTATCGCTATCCTAAAAAGTCGTAATTGTGTGATTGATATGGAACATGTTTCCTTTTCAAACATAATTGAAAAGCTTATAAAAAAGAGTACCTCTGGTTCGAATCAGTGGCAATGCAGGTCCTTATGCATAATCTTGTGTGCTTCATGGATGCAATCATCCATGGGCCGATCGATCGATTTGCAAATCAATTTATGATACGTGTAACTACCAGAAAATGCTGTGGCTGGCGCGCGAGATAACGGATTCCCAACCAAGCGAATAAAGCACCAATGCCCAATCCCAAACAACCAGCTATAAAAAGGATTAGCTCATTATCCTGACCGATGATTAAATAAATACCAAACAGTCCCAGAACAAAGCCCAGCAACGGCAGACCATATTGGAGCAGGGATAATTTTAATAGTAGATTACCCCTCTCACGCACCTCAACCTGGTCTCCCATTTTGGCACCGATTTCATTAAAGGCAGTTAAAGTATTAGAATTATTGGCCCCGGGTGAACACAGGACACGGGCGCCACATGCTGCGCAAGCTTCCCCTGTTGCAATTTCAACTCGGGCTTGGTCGCCAACCAGATCGATAACGTGTCCCTGGTCAATTACAGATTCGGCCAATTATGCTGCGGCTTTCGCCGTCCTCTCTTCGCCAAAAGTTACGAATGAACCTGGTGCGCATTTTTCAGTTGGAATAACGGGAACACGACCATACTTATCATAATCAATGCGCGCCAGATTGTCCTCCAGCACGATTTCACCTTCTTCCACCGCCCGAATGCAAATACCGCAACCGATACAGGCCTTGATACAGGTCTGACGCGCTTCCTTGGGAGCATCTTCGTTTTTACACATAATAAATAATTTATGACTTTCGGGATGCATTTCGATTACATCGCGTGGACAGACATCAGCACAGTTACCACATCCGGTACACTTATCCTCGATTACCACCGGTAAATGATTTTTATTCATGTACATTGCATCAAAGGGACATACATCGACACATTCACCATAACCGATGCAGCCATAATCGCATAAGCGGTCGCCGCCTCCCATAAGATGGGCTGCCGTACAGGTCATAATCCCATGATAGGTGCCCTTTTTTGCAGTTTCGTAATCACCACCGCGGCAGATAACCCGGGCGATCAAACGCTCGCCGGTTTCCACATCTACACCCATGATACGGGCAATAGCCTCTACCCCATCGGCAGTATTGACAGGACATCCATTTGCTAAGGCTGTTCCATTAACAACATTTTCCGCAAAATTAGCACAACCGGGATAACCGCAACCACCGCAATTGGCTCCGGGTAATTCTTCATTCACTGCGGTAATGCGGGGGTCTTCCGCCACATAGAATTTTTTATTGGCTATAGCCAGTCCGGCAGAAAATAATAATCCCATACCACCCATACTTGCCATCGAAATTACTATTGCATTCAAGTCCATCTTTTTCTTTCTCTGTTCATTTCCTGTTTTTGTTACGGGAAATATGCTTCTGCTTATATTATTCCGACAAAACCCATGAAGGCGAGGGCCAGACTGCCGGCAACGATCATTGTTATGCCAGCCCCCTGAAATATTTTAGGTACCCGAGCCAGTTCTAATTCTTCCCGGATACCGGCCATGATTACCAGCGCAAGCGTGAATCCGACACCGGCGCCAAGGGCATAAATGATTCCTTCGATAAAAGTATATTCTTTGGCTACGGCAAACAAAGCCAATCCCATAATCGCACAATTGGTTGTGATCAATGGCAGGTAAATACCCAAGGCGCTATAGAGCGGTTTACTCACCTTTTTGATAAACATTTCTACTAATTGTACTAGGGAAGCAATCACCAGAATAAAGGACACGGTCTGCAGAATACTCAA
Organism: Fidelibacterota bacterium; assembly: GCA_030634675.1. The sequence goes on along the minus strand of DAOWAH010000007.1, from coordinate 14,108 downwards.
ACCAAATTTAATCAGGATATATTTATTGATTAAAAAAGTAACCGCTGCGGTGATCGTCATAACAAAGGTAACCGCCAGACCCATACTGATCGCGGAATCGACTTTCTTGGATACCCCGACAAACGGGCATATACCTAGGAATTGGGATAAGACAAAATTATTTACGATGGCCGCAGAAATAAACAGGGTTAACAGACTCATGCCTTGACCCTCCTGTCATTATACCAATTAGCCAATCCAATAAAAATTCCCAATGTCAGAAATGCACCAGGTGGTAATATCATTACCAGCCAGGTGTTGAATGATTCAGGCATGATCATCAAACCAAATATCGATCCTTCGCCCAATAATTCGCGGACTGCGCCCAGTAGAACAAGTACCCAGGTGAATCCAAACCCCATACCAACTCCGTCAAGCACTGATCGGCCGACGCTATTCTTGGATGAAAAAGCTTCCTGGCGACCCAGGATGAGACAGTTCACTACAATTAATGGAATAAAGGCTCCCAGAGCTTTACTGATATCGGGTGTATAGGCTGCCAGGAATTTGTCAACCACTGTTACGAAAGTAGCAATCACAACGATGTAACTGGCGATACGCACCTGAGCCGGAATTAGGCTTTTAATCAAGGATATCAGAATGCTTGATAATAGCAGGACAAAGGCAGTGGCCAATCCCATCGCCAGACCATTTACGGCTGAATTCGTAACTGCCAGCGTTGGACATAATCCCAATAATTGAATTAGGACCGGGTTTTCCGCCCAGATTCCTTTCAGCACTTCAACATTGAGCGAATTTTGTTTAGCCATATCTAACCTGTTATTTTATGTTTATACAGATCACGAACTGTCAACACCTGCGTTCGGATTATATTAACAACTGCTTTTGAAGAAATTGTAGCTCCAGAGATAGCCTGAATACCACGGGCGGGGTTACCGGGTTTAATATTCTTGATTACCGCCGTTTCCTGGTCATCCATTATTTGACCTTTAAACTGATCCTTGAACCAATCGTCTTCAATTTTATTTCCAAGTCCGGGAGTTTCGGTCTGTTCTAAAATTTCAATTCCGATTAATTCTGAAAATTGGGGATTGATCCCCACCATTAGAGTCAGATCCGGTGAAAAGCCATTCCCTTTAGCCTTGAACGCTACACCAACTGTATAACCATTATTATCTTTTCCCAAATACAGAGTTATATCGTCCCTTACCAGCATTTCTTCATAATGGTCGTAGGCTGGAAGAACGGTGGAGATCGCCCGCTTCAGTACTTTGAGACGATTTGCCTCGATTCGGGGTGCCGTGACGCCGTCCCACATTGACAAGATGCTACCAGACAATGCAGCAATTATCGTTAACACTGCAATCATTTTCGTAGAGGTAGTCATGCCCGCGGTTCTCCAAAATATTTTGGTCTGGTATAGCGATTAATCAGAGGAGTCAACGCGTTCATCAGCAGGATCGAGTACATTACACCTTCCGGTAAAGCTCCAAAAAGCCGGATAACAACTAGTAGTACACCGGCTCCGATTCCGAATATCCAAGAGCCTCGGGGTGTGATCGGTGAGGTAACCATATCGGTGGCCATGAAAAAAGCACCCAGCATCAAACCACCGCTGAACATATGAAACCAGGGACTGGGATAGTCAACCCGATTGAACAGCCAAAATAAACCACCGAAAATAAAGACTGTGCTAAGATAACTGACCGGAATCCGCCAATCGGCATATTTACGAATTATAAGAAACAGACCCCCTGCAATGATAACAATGGCGGATGTTTCCCCCAGACACCCGCCCGTATTACCATACAGGAGGTCAGTAAAAGCCGTTGAAATTTTTTCAAATTTAAATCCGCCTAAAGGAGTAGCTGCTGACACGGCATCTACCAGCGTGCGGGGTGTCGTCCAAGTGGTGATGGCTACTGGAAAACTAGCCTGTAAAAAGGCTCGTCCCAACAAGGCCGGATTAAATATATTATAACCGAGGCCGCCAAAGATATGCTTACCGATCCCAATTGCAAATATCGTCCCAAGGATACCGCTGGTGATGGGAAATGCAGGTGGCAGGGTCAGGGCTAACAACAAACCGGTTATAACTGCACTGCCATCCTTTATTGTCTGCGATTCACCCTTCATTCGGTTGATTAACGCTTCCGTAGCCAAAGCAGCACTAACACAAGCAGTTATCATCCAGATCGATAACCAGCCGAAATAAAAAATTGACATTACGACCGCTGGAATCAAGGCAATTATCACCGTCCACATAATCTTAGGAACATTGTCAACTGTTCCCAAATGAGGACTGGATGACATGATCAACATCCGTTCCGGTTTATACAATTTAGCGCGGGGATCTTTTTTGGGTTTGGTTTTTTTAACCATTGTCGGATTGGATGAAACGTTTTCGCCCGATTGCTTAGCAGGTTGTTCCGGTACTTTCTTTTCCGCTTCCATTCTCTTCCCTTTAAGCTGCTTCTTTTTCTTTACGTTTCATTTCCCCTACCTGCAATTTGCCCAGCCGAATCCACTGAACCAGTGGAATCTGCGATGGACAAACGAAAGAACAGGAACCACATTCGATACAATTCATGATACCCAGATCCTCAGACTCAGTGGTATGACCCATCTCGGATAAACGTGCAATTCGGGTTGGTAATAAAAACATGGGACAGGCTGAAACACAGGTAGCACAGCGAATACAGGGCATTGCACGTTCCGCTGGTTGTCCCTTTTCCGCAGTACAAACAATTCCACTGGTTGCTTTAACGATTGGAACCTGCAGATTGTGCTGCGCCATGCCCATCATGGGACCACCCATAAATACCTGGATTGCTTCTTCTTGCAAGCCACCGCAATAATTGAGGATATCCTGGAAAGGTGTTCCAATCCGTGCCAAAACATTTTTAGGTTCGTTGATTCCATCACCAGTTACCGTCACGATCCGCTCGACCAGTGCTTTACCAGTAATGACCGCACTTGCCACTGCAATAGCTGTCCCAATATTATTTACGACAGTACCCACATCCATCGGTAGCCCACCGATTGGAACCTGCCGTTTTAATACTGATTGGATCAGCATTTTTTCGGCTCCCTGGGGATATTTAACCTGTAACGAAACAACTTTAAAATTGTATCCGCCCTGCCTAACCGCTGCACGCATTGTTTCAATAGCATCGGGCTTATTATTCTCAATGCCAATGAAACCATCCTTGACACCGAGAACTTTCATTATTATTGCCATACCGGCCAATATTTTATCGGCCTGCTCCACCATAGCCCGGTGATCCGCAGTTAGAAAAGGTTCACACTCACAGCCGTTTAATATGAATGAGTCAATTGTCTTATCCTTGGGAGGAGCAAGTTTAACATGGGTCGGAAAGGCTGCCCCACCCATTCCGACTATTCCCGCAGCTCGTATCCGCTGATTCAATTTAACAATAGATGCAGATTTCCAATCCGAAATTGCCGGCATTAAATCCCATTGATCTTCATCGGCGGTACGCTGGATAAAAACCATCTGTACCTTGCCGCCTACCGGATGGACAAAAGTACCAATATCTTTTACTTTACCAGTAATGGATGAATGAACCGGGCTCGACACATAAGCATCACTGGAGCCGACAACTTGACCCGTTTTAATTTCCTGCCCTTTTTCCACCACAGCGGAACAGGGGGCACCGATATGTTGCTGCAGTGAAATTAAAACATGATCAGGCAATGGCAGGGTTTCAATTAGTTTGGTACAAGTAAAATGTTTATAGCCGTTTGGATGAACGCCTTTAATAAACGTGGGTAATCTCACTGTCCGTCCTTTTTCCGTAGTTGTGCAGAGCTGATTTTAAAGTCGTTCGTTTTACCGAATCATCGTTAAAAAAATAGTATGGAAATTATCACTCCTAAATTATATAAATAAATAAAAATCGGATGTCTTTATCTGCTTTTGACTCAATCGTACAAATACGTTATTTTGAAAGCACGATCCTCTACTGAATTTTTTAGACAACAATCATATCTGTTGCATTTACCAACAATAAAAAGAACTTCATATCTGACTAATATTAATATTATCTTCGACAGGTAGATGTAACAATATTCATCGTTATAGCGATAGATTAAACTGATCATATGAATAGTAAAATAGCCTATTGTGGTATTGATTGTGGCGCCTGTGAAGCCTACATCGCCACTCAGGAAGACGATGCTGAACTGCGCATTAAGGTAGCGGCGGCCTGGTCCAAAGAATTTCGGTCTGAAATTAGTCCAGCCGACATTAATTGTAATGGTTGTAAATCTGAAGAAGGTCAAATCTTTCTATACAGTGCAGTTTGTGAAATCCGCCGTTGTGCCCGTCAACTGGGTCTGGAGAATTGCGCCCATTGTCCGGAATACAGTTGTATGCGTACTGAGGAACTTTACCGAATTGCTCCTGAAGCACAACTGAGATTGGATAAAATCAGGAAGAAGTTATGAAGTTTTATCGGCGCAATAATCATTGGTATTAGTAAAATAGTTTTTCATTTTCAAGAAAAAAATGCGACCTACATTCGATGATATTAATTTGACCTTGACGCGCCTCAGCAAAGTTGTCAACAAAACACCTGTCATCACCTCCCGCACGCTTAATAAACAGATTAACGGAAAAATATTTTTAAAATGTGAGAATTTCCAGCGCACCGGTGCCTTTAAAATCCGTGGTGCTTATAATGCTATTTCACAATTAACAGACGAACAGAAATCCAAAGGCATACTAACCTACTCATCAGGGAACCATGCCCAGGCCGTGGCTTTAGTCGGCCGTCTTCTGAATGTCGAAACTACCGTTATTATGCCTCATAACGCGCCGGTTACCAAGCGCGCTGCCACCGAAGCCTACGGTGCTAAGGTAATCGAGTTCGAACCGGATGAAACCACCCGTGAGAAACTGGCGTTAAAAATCCAGGCTGAACAGGGCCAAACAGTGATACCACCATATGATCATATCGATATAGTTGCCGGCCAGGGAACGGTCGCTCTGGAATTGTTCGATGAAGTTGGTAAACTGGATCTACTGCTGGTTCCCTGTGGTGGTGGCGGACTACTCAGTGGATCAGCCATTGCCGCAAAAGGCTTATTCCCGGATTGCCAGGTCATTGGGGTAGAACCGGAGTTGGCTGACGACGCCACCAAATCATTTCATACCGGTAAACTGCATACGATTAAAAATCCCCCTACCATTGCCGACGGTACCCGCACACCATCATTGGGAAGCGTTACTTTTCCGCTGGTACTAAAATATGTAGCGGATATGGTAACCGTGAGTGAAAAAGCCATTATTGAAGCAGTTCGCTTTCTATTTTTAAGGATGAAAATAGTGGTGGAACCTTCTGGAGCTTTAGGAATAGCAGCCTTGTTGAGTGGTGCCATCAAAGCAGCCGGCAAAACCGGTGTAATTATCAGTGGCGGTAATATAGATGGCGAAACAATGGCTGATATTTTACGTTCATAATTCATTTTTTAAATAGAAATTCGCCGGGTTGCCAGGCAGCCATTTATTATGAATTCGATTAAGGATTACTGATGATAGTATATTTCAACGACAAATTTACGCCGGAAACAGAAACAGCCGAATTACCGGTTTCCAACCAATTGTTCATGCCTAAGGATAAGGTCCGCATTTCACCGGATGATCGCGGGTTTACATTTGGTGATGGAATTTATGAAGTACTGAAAGCTTACTCCGGTAGATTATTCAAAACCAGCCAACATTTGGCACGACTTGAGCGGAGTTTGGCTGCCATCCGTTTACCCGGCTTTAATTCGCAAAGCTTGATGCCGGTTATGCAGATATTGCTGGAACGAAATAATCTGACTGCCAACGATGCTAAAATTTATATTCAGATTACCCGGGGTAATGCTCCCCGTGACCATGCTTTCCCAGGTGATGGAACACCGGTAACAATTTTTATTACTGCCACCCCCGTTAAATCAAAAACCAAACTGATTCAAACCGGTGTTAAAGCCATCCTGGTCGAAGATAATCGATGGATGCTCTGTGATATCAAGCAAATCGGCTTACTATCCGGTGTGCTGGCCAACCAGGAAGCCAAGGAAGCTGAGGCCTATGAAGCCCTCTTTGTCCGCGATGGTTTTATAACCGAGGGCACCCATACAAATTTCTGCGCAATCATCGACGGGAAATTGCACACACACCCGGCTAATAATTTGATTCTACCCGGAGTAACTCGTACGGTAGTGATTGACATCTGCCAGGTATTAAATATCCCGGTGATTGAAGAGCCAATTGCAGCGGATGATTTTCTGCAACGGATCGCCAGTGGTTCATCCCCGGTTGAAGCTCTGGTACTCGGCACAATTACCGAAATTATGCCCATTGTGAAAATCGGCGATCAGGTGATCGGTGATGGGCAACCCGGTAAAATAACTAATCAAATCCAACAACAATTCAGCAAATTAATTCACGTGAAGCTGTCCTGATAAAAACTTATCCTGGCACTAATGAAACCAATGCTGAAGAAACAATACTTCCTATTAATAATCGCAACTGTTGTCATAATGCTCGGGATGCAGTCGATTGACAGTCACTTGAAAACTGACGCAGCACCCAACGGTATTATCTCTTTTGAATTTGCCGGTGATATTTCAACTGCCCAAGCGATAATCGTTTCATGGTCAGGTCCGGCTATGTTTTATGCCGGCCTGAGCATGGGCTTGGATTTTCTGTTTCTGGTAGCCTATTCGATTACGATCGCAATTGGCTGCATCCTGATTGGAAGTAGACTTGAATCACGCTGGCTTACACTTGGGTACTGGCTGGCCGGTGCTCAAATTCTGGCAGCTATTCTGGATATAATCGAAAATTTGTCTTTGATAGGATTGCTGGCCGGCTCCACAAATGCACTCCTGCCACCGTTGGCCTGTTGGTGTGCCGGACCAAAATTTATTTTAGTAGGTTCGGGATTAATCTATCTGATTTGCGGCTCGATAGCAATACTCTGGCATCGCACCCGCACCTGAAAATTCCTTTCCTAATACCTGCCCTTATTTGTAATCTGCTTACAAACATACGGAGTACGGCATGACTTCAGCCAAACAAAGTTCCAATCTTTTAGGTGTTATCCTGATCGGACTGGGCATTTTTCTGTTAATCCTGAATTTTATTCCCAGGTATTTGATGCATCATTCCTGGTGGTTCGTTTTCTTCATTCTGGCAGCCGGGTTTTTCCTGCCGGCTCTTATCTGGCCTAAAGCGCGACAAGGATTAGCCGCCCTGTTTATTCCCGGTACGATTATGGCAGTTCTCGGGCTGATTTTCATGTACAATACAACTACTGGTAACTGGGAGGCCTGGAAGTATTTATGGACTCTGTTACCTGCCGCAGCCGGATTGGGTATATTTCTGGCCGGTAAATTCGGCAACTGGGAATTAGGTGTGACACAGGTGGGTATTTGGATTTTGGTCTTTAGTCTGGCAGGGTTTATTTTCTTCAGCGAGAGTGCTGTTAAAACCGTCGGTGCAATAATCCTGATTTTAATCGGCATTTGGTTGCTCGGTAAACGCAATAAACCAGCTACTGGATCAACCGCGGTCACACCATCTACGGATGAATAGACTATGAAGAATATTTATTTCATTCTGGTGGCGATATTTATTTGGGGCTGTGCAAGCCGTATCCCGGATGGTGTCAATCCCATTTACTATCCAAATGGTACCTTGAAAGCTGAAGTTACCTATAAAAAGAACAAAAAAACCGGGTTGGCCAAGGAGTATTACGAAAATGGTAAACTGAAATCTGAGTACAATTACCTTGAAGATATTCTACATGGACCAATGAAACAGTATTATAATATTGAGCGCAACATATTGCTTAAAAAAATGAATTATGAAGCAGGGTTGAAACAGGGTCCCAGTGTTGAATACTATCCCGATGGGAAACGGAAATAGGAAGGCACCTATGTCAATGATCAGCTTAGCGGGAATGTTATTTCATATTTCGAAAACGGTACAATAAAAGAAGAAGCTAATTATTACATGGACCGGAAACATGAAGCGGTAAAAACCTATTACACTAATGGTCATGTTAAAACCGAAGAAATCTGGGTGAATAATTCAAAGGCTCAGGTCAAGTGGTTCAATGTGGACGGTACAATCCGATACGTACAGGAATTTGATTTACCGGAAGTCGAAGAGGAGTAACTGAGTCTTCTCGTGGCAGCAACCAATAAAGTCAGTTCCCGCTCACCATATGAAAATCAAATCGGTTTTTCCAGAGCTGTCCGACGGGGAAAAATCATCGCGATTTCCGGAACAGCACCGATCCTGCCGGATGGATCGACGGCTTACCTAGGTGACGTCTACCTCCAAACCCGGCGCTGTCTGGAAATTATAAAGCAAGCCATTGAAGAAACCGGCGGCAGGATTACTGACGTCATCCGCACCCGGATCATGCTGACTGATATCACCCAGTGGAAAGGGGCTGGTAAAGCGCACGGTGAAATATTTTCGAATATAAAACCGGCTTGCACGTTTGTGGAAGTAAAGGGATTTATTAACCCGGAATGGCTGGTTGAAATTGAAGCCGATTGTCTGATTGACCAAGTCGAATGACCGGATTGGATGAATTAGAAGCTTTTCTTTTAGATAAACCAGGTTCCAACCGTGAACAACCCTTCGGCCCGGAAGTACTGGTGTTCAAAGTAGGCGGTAAAATATTTGCTCTGATAGCTTGGGAAAAACAACCTCTGGAAATATCATTAAAATGTGATCCAGAAAATGCTCTATTTCTACGGGCACGATTTGCTGGTGTACGTCCCGGTTATCACCTGAATAAAAAGCACTGGAATAGCATAATCCTGGATGGCAGAATCCCAACCGCGGACATAAAGGAAATGATCAACGAATCCTACGACCTGGTAATGCAATCACTGAGTAAAAAACTTCGCAATAATCTTTCCGCCTGATTATTCTTCCCGGAATTCTTTGACCACTTTATGTACTATATCTTTGTGTACCATAACCGTCATCATTTTCATTTTTATATAGTCTGCACGGTAAAAATAATACCCGGGAAATTGTCCGCGATATGCTCCGCTACCGGAGTCTTTAATGAGAAACCAGTTATCCTTACCGATTTTTTTATGTCCTACGATATGAATGCCATGGTCATCGGTGGAGGCTTTGTTATCCATCCGTAATTCCCGGGATTCCTGATTAATCATTTCCTGGGGTACATCAAAAGCCGGTATGATAGCAGCATCTTTCGAACCTTCAATACCCGGTTCCGATATATCGCCGCCAAGCAGAACCGAGTAACCACTTTTCACAGCAGTTTCAATTACATTATAATAATCATCCAATGGCACATTATAATAGTCGTTGCTGTGCCACCAATTATCCGGTACGTCAAACTCGCAGTAATCATAAAACGGATACTTCAGAGTCGATAGTAGGGCAACATAGTCATTAATGTCCAGCCATAACACCTCTTCCAGGAATTCCTTTGGCGTATATTCAACACCTTCATAGATAAAATGCTGCGGAGGTTGTCCCAGATAGCGATTCATGATAACCCGGATCGAATTCAATGCTAATTCCTGATCCCAGTAATCATGTTCTTTGGCCCAGGCCAGATAATGCTTGATCTCTTTGAACATATTGCTATGATCAAAACGACCATCTAATGCTATTACACCAGAGTAGATATCCCGTGGAACTACACCATAGTTTTTCCAGACTTTAGTCACCGCATTAGCTTCCGATCCCTGCCCCAGAAAGGAGTCGCCTCGTTCCTCAAGGTAGCGTTGTGCTTTGTATAAATATTCATTATAAACGGTGAACATCTCGGACATTTTTATCTTTTTACCATACTGTCTTTGAATTTCAGATTCCAGAAATGAGGTGGTGGAAAAACTCCAGCAGGTACCCGTCAAGTATTGACGTGTTGGCGGAAAATGCCAGATCTGCTTGAAATCACCTGGTGCAGTCGGTTTCTTGATTCCCGACCAGTCGATGGCCAAAATTTTACGGTTTTCCCGTTCCCACTTTTCCTTTTCTTTTTGCTCGTCATGAATTTGTTCGGTCTCATCCAGTATTGCATCACGATTATCTTCATTCGCTTCTTTCATCTCCTTCAGGATCGGATCAAACTCAACAGGACGATATTTTAGATCCTGCCCGTAAAGCTGTAAAGCAAGCAATCCCAATAAAATAATTACCAGTTTAGTTAAAAACATCGACTTAAGTTTCATATCGCTTACCCTCAAACTTAGTTAGTGAAAGTGCAGTCATAAATTTCCCAGCTCAATCTTTAATTTTGCGCTGATTAATAATCCCCCCCCGGTCTCACAGACCGATCGAGGTGTAATTTGAATATTACCGATGTACCCGGCAGCGACGGGTCGGTTCGGTCCCTTTAATGAATAATTCTTTTTCCAAGGGACAATATTTCGTTGGTAAATCTTTCGTGACCGAACATATTTCTATTTCATTGATTCCCTTCGGCCGTTCAAAATCGATAGGTTTTAATCTAATTTCAAGTGAGTCATAAGCAGTACGCATAAAGCGCGCCCAGGCCGGTAAGGCAGCTCGGTTTCCAAACTGTTTATCACCAAGACTAACCTGCGGGTCATCTACTCCAAACCACACACCGGCAGCTAATTGTGGCGTGAAGCCCACAAACCAGGCATCGGTATAGCGTTGGGTTGTACCAGTCTTACCAACCGCCGGAGCATAAAAATGATATTTCCAGCGGGCAGAACCACCGGTACCGCGATCCAGAACTGTCTGCATCAGATTGGTCATTAGATAGGCTGTTTCGGCGCTTAGCACTTCCTCCTGCTGGGGATAATATTCTTTGATAGTGTTCCCGAAACGATCTACTATCCGGGTGATAAGATAAGGTTTGGAATACACTCCTTTATTTGCCAGCGTCGCATAGGCGGCGACCGCATCCAGCATGTATACTTCCGAGGTTCCCAGGGCGATTGCATCCACCGCCCGGACAGGGGTCGTTATCCCCATCCGTTTGGCTGTCCGAACAACCTCCCTAGCCGGGACCAGTTCCTGAACCATCCGTACAGAAATCAGGTTCTTGGACCAGCGCAATCCTTCGCGCAAGGTAGTCAATCCGCCGGTGCTAAAATCATCGTTATGAGGCATCCACTTAACCCATTCACCATCGGCATTCTGAACATTCAACACTACCGGTTGGTCCAGTAATTGTTTTGTAACCGGATAGCCGTTATCGAGTGCGGTGATATAGATGAACGGTTTAAAAACCGACCCCGGTTGGCGAGGCGCCTGTACGGCGCGATTATACTGATCCGGGTAATCCGGACGCCCTCCCAGCATAGCCTTAATGGCTCCGGTCTTGGGATCCAGGGCCACAAAGGAACACTGAACCAGCAATTTATTTCGCAATTCATCATACATGGGCATCAGACCCTGCATCATCATCTTAACCGTATCTTCCGGATAGATTCCGAGGTAGGCCAGTTTGGAAAATTCTTCCTCATCATTGAACAGACGTTCGTTCAATATTTCCTGATTTGCTATTAGCGAGCGCGTCACCATTTCTTCCGCAATAGACTGCAGGCGCATATCTAAGGTGGTATAAATTTTTAATCCGTCACGATAAATATTGATATTCAGTTTTTCATCTTCAAGTTCCAGAATACGCCGGACATATTCGGTAAAATAGGGGGCAATCCCGAGACCTTGTTCCGGGATTACCTTATTCAGCGACCGTGCCCGCGCTTCGGTATATTGATCCTTCGTAATCCGCCCCTGATCACGCATTAGCCGCAAAACAGTGTTACGCCGGGTGCGTGCCCGTTCCGGGTTACGGATGGGCGAATAATTACCAGGTGAGGGTAATATCCCGACTAAAAGGGCTGATTCATTGAGGGTTAATTCGGAAGCATTTTTATTAAAATACCGTTTACTGGCGGCCTGCACACCCCAGGTGCCATGACCAAAATGAACGCTGTTAAGATACATCTCCAGAATTTCATTCTTGTTATAGGTACGCTCAATCTGGATGGCGGTGATGCCCTCCTTAATCTTACGGATCAGAGTTTTGCGAAAACCGATTGTATCATAAAGATTACGAGCCAATTGTTGCGTGATGGAACTGAAGCCGGTGCTGTAACGCATGGTTAAAGTATTCATCACCACCGCACGGAAAAAGTCACGCATTGAAACACCCCAATGGTCACGAAAGCGTTTATCTTCAGAAGCAATCGTAGCCTCGCGCATATGCCATGGTATTTCATCTAGTTCTACAAAAACGCGCTTTTCATAAAATAATTCATGCAAAACTTTACCGTCAGCAGAATAAATACGGGTAACCAGATCGGGATCATAGTTTTCCAATTGATCCAATGATGGCAGATCACGGGACAGAAAAAGGATATAGGCGAAGATAATACCGGTAAACAGTAGTAAAATCAGGATAGAACGCCAGATTGCTCGTGGCCAGGAGACAGGTTTACGACGTTTTACCATGCCTAAAATTTACGCATAGTTATTCATGTAAAGTAAAGTTGTGAATAGAAGGAACTTGGCGCTGATTTTTCCAGAAATGATGCCATCCCGAGCATGGAGGGCATAAAACTACATATTAATTATAACCAAGCTAGCCAACAACAACAGCCTGCACGGCTCTCAGTTAGAATCAGATACCTATCAGTTCTTTGGCAATTTTATCCGAATCAGATTTAATTTTATCATGGAGGGAATTACCGTGGGAATCCATGGTTACCACACAGGGAAAATCCTTCACATCCAGTACCCAGATGGCCTCCGGCACACCAAATTCTTCCAGCTTGATCACGTCCTTCACTTTAGTGACTGATTTAGCCAATAAAGTTGCCGCACCACCGATGGCATGCAAATACACTGCCCCAAATTCCTGTAAAGCGGCTAAAGTTTTTGCGCCCATACCGCCTTTACCAATCACCCCGCGCAATTTGTAATTCTTGATTACATCACCCTGGTAAGGTTCTTCTCTGATCGAGGTAGTCGGTCCGGCAGCCACAAATTTCCATTCGTCACCTTCTTTTGCTACCACAGGTCCGCAATGGTAGATCACCGTGCCATCCAATAGCTCGCGCATTTCGTCGGGACTCTCATCGATAAGCCAGGTGTGGGCAGCATCGCGACCGGTTACCATAATTCCATTTAAGGCTACTTCATCCCCGACTTTTAATTGACGAACATCTTCTTCGGTTAATGGTAACTGCAACTTAATCATAGCTAACCTCACTTTCAGTATAGAGCATTTCGTGGTGCCGATCAGCCCAACACATATAGGCAATCGATACGAAAAAAGATGCCGGCAGGCGATGCACAGCACCAATTTTAACGCCCAGCACAGTGGTCTTACCACCAAATCCCAGGGGACCAACCCCAAGTTTGTTTAAATCGGTGAACAAACGCTCTTCAAGCTCGGCCAATTTAATATCAGAATTTTTATCATCAAGTTTGCGGAATAATTGTTTTTTAGCCATAATCATTCCCGTAGCACGATCACCCCCGACACCAACGCCAATCACACCCGGTGCGCAACCCAACCCCTGGGCTTCATTCACCGCATCTATAATACATTTATAAACACCCTCCAAGTTGCGGCCAGCTTTCAGTCCTCCATTAGGTAATTTATATTGCGTGGAAACATTTTCACAGCCACCACCCTTCAGTGCCAACTGCATTTTAATAGCTGGTTCATCCCATTCATCAAAATGGACGTAAGGTGACATGACACCAGTATTATCACCGGTATTTTTTCCGGTAATCGAATCCACGGCATTAGGTCGTAAATATGCTTTACCAGTAGCCAATCTGGTAGCGTCTATTATGGCTTTTTCAACTTTCCGTAGCGAAACACCCTCCGGAATAGTAACGAAATGAATATTCGTCCCCGTATCCTGGCAGATAGGAGTACTGTCATCCCGTGCCATATCAACATTTTTTAGCATGGTACTCAAGACCGATTTGGCTGCACTGCCTGGATCTTCATTGTTCATGGCTTGTTCCATGGCTCTAATTACGTCTTGCGGTAACTCAGTGGAAGTACGCCGGATCAGTTCCAGAACTGCATCCCGGAACCTGT
>DAOWAH010000141.1 GCA_030634675.1 Fidelibacterota bacterium | reverse complement strand
CCACATCTTCTGGTCAGGTGTATCGAATATGAAATCGACACCGATGGATTGAACCAGCCAATCACCGTTTTCGATTTCCCGCTCCAGTTGGTTTTTATCCCAACCGGCATGCCCTAGCATCAAGCGGTACTGCCGGGGGCCTTTGCCATTGCGGATATCCCGGATAATCGTCTTACTGCTGGTAATTGACAGTTGCTCCGAAACCGGCATGGTATCCTTGAGCTTGTATTCGGAGGAGTGGAGCACAATGCCCCGCTCCAGCATCACCGGTCCGCCAAAATAAACTTTTGGGATTGCGATCAGGAATTCATTCTCTTCCGGGTCAGGAGCAAAGATATCCTTCAGATCCGCCTCCCCCAGCGGTTTGTTGATCACCAGACCCATGGCGCCTTCTTTGTTATGCTCGCAGAGATAGACCACCGATCGACCGAAATAGGGATCGGTCAGATGCGGCATTGATATCAGTAGATGATTCTTCAGCGAACCCATGTTCTAAGTTAGACCCGTCGCCCCGTTAACTCCAAAAGGAGATAGGGGCTGTTCCGGAAATTTTTTGTTCGTCGCGGCTAGAGCATGTCAACTTATGATTCAGCAAATAGTAATTCTAATCCGGTTAATCAAAAAGTAAATTCAGGGATGATTCGGCTGCGGCAAATTCAGACTATGGGGGTGTTTGATCTGACTTCAGACATACCGTTAAGAGGTGAACGGGTATGAAGAAACCAGTCGATCGGATTATAATTAAAGGGGCTCGCCAGCATAATCTCAAGAATATCGATGTGGAGATTCTGCGGGATAAACTGGTGGTGATCACAGGCCTGTCCGGCTCCGGAAAGTCATCCTTGGCTTTTGATACGATTTATGCCGAGGGTCAACGGCGCTACGTAGAATCGTTATCAGCTTATGCCCGCCAGTTTCTTGGTCTGATGGAAAAACCGGACATGGATTATATCGAAGGGCTATCACCTGCTATTTCCATTGAGCAGAAAGCCACTATGCGCAACCCCCGTTCGACCGTTGGTACGGTAACTGAAATCCACGACTACCTGCGTCTTTTATTTGCCCATATCGGGAAACCGCACTGCTGGTTCTGTGGCCGGCCGATTCAGCGCCAGACAGTTCAGCAGATTGTAGATACGGTCGCTGGATTTGAAACCAAGAAACGGATTTATGTTTTAGCGCCGGTCGTCCGCAGCCGCAAAGGTGCTTATAAAGGTGTTTTCGATGAGATCAAGCGTGAAGGTTTTTTACGGGTACGCGTGGATGGCAAGGTACGTACCCTGGAACAACCGATTGAACTGGAAAAGAATAAAAAACATAATATTGAAGTGGTGGTAGACCGGCTGGTTTTGGTGGATGATTTCAGAGAACGACTTACCGAATCAGTGGAACTAGCCCTTAAAATCGGTTCCGGTCTGGTAATTATTCATGAACTGCCCAAGACCGATCATATGTTTAGTGAAAATTATGCCTGCCTGCATCATCCGGAAGCTTCGTTGCCGGAGATGGAACCACGCCTGTTCTCGTTCAATACCCCCCAGGGAGCCTGCCCGAAATGCAACGGCTTGGGCTATCATATGGAGATTGATCCCGATCTGGTAGTACCCGACCGTGGCAAATCTCTGATTCAGGGCGCCATCGTACCTCTGGGCGAGCAACCCCGCGGTAACTGGTACGGCAGTATCCTTAAAAGTCTGGCCCAGCATTATAAATTTAATTTTACTACGTCCTGGTTTAAACTAAACCCGAAGGTGCGGGAAATTCTGCTCTTTGGCACCGGATCACAGAAGATGAAGATGAAATATTCATCCGATCGTTGGACCGGTGTGTATGAAGGCGGCTGGGAGGGTGCTATCCCGAATTTGGTACGGCGCTACAAACAGACTTCATCCAGTGGCATCCGGGAATGGATAGAGCAATTCATGCGCATGCAACCCTGCCCGGATTGTGATGGTACCCGCCTGCGACCCGAGAGCCGGGCAGTGACTATCGCTGGCCAGAACCTCGGCCAATTGTCGCGCCTGTCGATTAAAGAAATTTTACGTTTCATCGATGAACTCGTCCTGAGTACGAATGAAGCAATTATTGCCAACCAGATTTTGAAAGAGGTCCGGGAGCGGCTAAGCTTTCTAGTTGACGTAGGACTGGATTACCTGATGCTCGCGCGATCAGCGACTACCCTGTCCGGGGGTGAATCCCAGCGGATTAGGCTGGCCACTCAGATTGGTTCGCAACTCATGGGTGTGCTTTACATATTAGACGAGCCTTCTATTGGCCTCCATTCCCGGGATAACCAGCGCTTGCTGAATACACTGATGAAATTACGTGATATAGGTAATTCCATCCTGGTAGTGGAACACGACCGGAAGACAATCGAATCGGCGGATCAGGTAATCGATCTTGGTCCCGGTGCCGGTGAACATGGCGGTGAAATTGTTTTCAGTGGCACACCGGCGGATCTGATTAAATGCGAGCAATCGATCACAGCGCAGTATCTGTCCGGGAAAAAGGTTATCCCGGTTCCGGCTACACGGCGTATCGGATCTCGTAAAGATCTGATGCTGAAAGGCTGCCGGGGGAATAATCTTAAAAATATTAATGTGAATTTTCCATTGGGAAAATTTATTGTTGTTACTGGTGTATCGGGTAGTGGCAAGAGTACGCTGGTAAATGAAACGCTTTATCCGATTCTGGCCCGTGACCTGCAAAAGGCACGCAAGTATCCTTTGCCATTCGACATGGTAGATGGCTTGCAGTATCTTGACAAAGTCGTCGATATTGACCAGCGCCCCATTGGCCGAACCCCCCGCTCTAATCCGGCTACTTATACTGGTATATTTACTTTCATCCGCGACCTGTTTGCCCAACTGCCGGAATCGAAGATTCGCGGTTATAAACCGGGGCGGTTTTCGTTCAATGTAAAAGGCGGACGCTGCAATGCCTGCGATGGTGACGGCATCATCAGGATCGAGATGAATTTCCTGCCGGATGTTTACGTCACCTGTGAGGTCTGTCATGGCGCCCGCTATAACCGGGAAACCCTGGAAATTACTTACCGTGGTAAAAATATTGCCGCTGTTTTGAATATGTCGGTCGAGGAAGCACGGCAGTTTTTTAAGAATATACCGATGGTTAAGAAAAAAATGGATACCCTGTTCGAGGTTGGTTTGGGTTATATCCGTTTGGGACAACAAGCCACGACCCTGTCGGGTGGTGAAGCTCAACGTGTTAAACTGGCTACCGAATTATCGCGTCAGAGCCGGGACAAGTCACTTTATATTTTAGACGAACCAACCACCGGATTACATTTTGAAGATGTGAAAATGCTTCTGGCTGTGCTCCAGCGCCTAGTCGATAAAGGCCATACTGTGATTGTTATCGAGCACAACATGGAAGTGATCAAATGCGCCGACTGGATTATCGATCTGGGACTAGAGGGTGGTGATGATGGTGGACAGGTGGTTTTTGCCGGTACCCCCGAAGATTTGATTAAGAATAGAACTTCCTACACGGCTCCATTTCTTGAGCAAGCCCTGCAAAAATAATAACCTGATTTATACTTTTCCGGCAAAAACCCGGTTTCGACCGCCTTTCTTAGCCTTATATAATCGTTGATCCGACAGTTCGACTAATTCCTTCGGTGTATTGTCCGCATCAGGCCTGAATGAGGCAACTCCCAGGGATATGGTCACATAATTATTAGCTGTTGAATAGGCATGCCGGATTTGCCGTTTTTCGATATTATTGCGCATCCGCTCAGCAATTATTTCCGCTCCCTTCGAACTGGTGTTGGGTAGAATAGCGCAGAACTCCTCGCCCCCATAACGAGCCACTAGATCGGCCGGCCGGTTAATCGAATTTTCGAGTGTCTGAGCCACTGATTTAAGACAATCATCACCTGCCTGATGACCGTAATTATCATTATATTTTTTAAAATAATCAATATCGCTTAAAATCAAAGCCAGCGGTTTTTTCTCCCGTTTCATTCGCTGCCATTCCTTAGCCAGATAATCATCAAACCGGCGCCGATTGGCTATTTGGGTCAGTCCATCAATAATTGTCAGGGACAATAACCGGTGATTGGCTTCAATTAATTCGGCTGTACGCGTCTCCACCATTTCCTCCAGACTGTCTTTATGGCGGCGCAATTCCCGTTCCTGGTTTTCGATCGTTTTAAAAGAATTATAAAAACGATAGGACAGCAGAAAAGCCTGGATAATCATGAAAACCAAAAAGCCCAACGGCGTAACATAGCCGGTAAAGATAATTTCCAGTGATACCAGGATATCATTGATAAAGGCGGCAAATAGAATCAGTGATGCGACCAGGAAAAGCCGGGCGCCAACCCGCTGATGGCGGATAGACTGTATTGTTATTACCATGTAGATAACGCTGGCGGCCATAGCGACCAGGAAAAACGGAACCAGTGTCTTGGTAAAAAAATGGACTGGCGTAACCACTACAATCAGGGCAAATATTAGGCATATTCCCATAATTCCATTAGCCAGTTTCCGGGGAAACTCGTCCGGGAAAACCGATTGCTGGAACTTCATGAATAACGGCACCCCCAGGTATACCGTTAAATATTCAATACGGATCATCAACTGCCAGGGGAAAGTATTGAAGAAATGATGTAAATGAATATCGCCGGTTACTAAGGCGCGAATACCAATGGTCAGGGCAAGCAGGCCAAAATAAACAGGCGTACGAGTGTATTCCCGCAGGGCATACATGCTCATGTGATATAGTCCGATAATAATCAAGCTGCCAACAATCAGCAGGTTTACGACCAGATTAAAATTATTGTCCTGGCGGATCTTCGATTCCAGCCCGATCGAAGCCTCCGCCCAGAAACCGCCTTGCGTATGGTAAAAATTAGAAACATGAATTACTAAATCAAGTTCTGAATACCCGGTGGGAATATCAAGGACCATCGGGTAATAATCCGGCTCCATCTCGGCCCGGGTAGGGGCTGGTATGCCGGCTTGGCCGATTTCAAAACCATTAATAAAAATGCAGGCAGCGGTACTGAAAGAATTGACCCTTAAAGATAAATTTTGGATATGCTCTCCGAGTTGGATTTTCGCATGATACGTGGCGTATCCATGTCCGCCAATCGGTTCACCATTGTAAATGAAATCATCCCACGTGCCTGGGACAGTAATGAATCCATCCGGTTTCGGTGGTTCTGTTTGGCTAAAACTGGCCGGATCAAGAAACTGTTGGTAGTAAAAATTCCATTCCCCCCGTAATTGCAGATTGCCATCCTGCTCGAAATCCCAATTTCGTAGATCCATTATTCCGGCGCTGATTTCTGGT
>DAOWAH010000382.1 GCA_030634675.1 Fidelibacterota bacterium | reverse complement strand
GGTTGATAATAAAAACCGCAGTATATTTATCCGTCGGTTAAGAGGAATAAAATATGAAGGCGATGATCCTAAAAAATATATGTAGTTTAGCTGAAAATCCTGCGCCGCTGGATTTTACGGATGTTTCAGAACCGGTTCCCGGTGAAAAAGAGCTGCTCATCAAAGTGGAGACATGTGGTGTTTGCCATACGGAATTGGATGAGATCGAAGATCGTACTCCACCTTCGGAGTTGCCGATGATCTTGGGTCATCAGGTAGTAGGAATTGTGGTTGAATTAGGTCCTGGCAGCGATGAATTTGCCGTTGGTGACCGGGTCGGCGTAGCCTGGATTTTTTCGGCCTGCGGGAATTGTCATTTTTGCCGGAGTGGACTGGAAAATCTATGCCCGGAGTTTAAAGCAACCGGTCGGGATGTTAACGGTGGTTATGCTGAATATATGACGGTGTCACAGGATTTTGCTCACCCCATTCCGGCTGTTTTCACGGCCTGGCAGGCAGCGCCCCTGCTATGTGCCGGTGCGATCGGTTATCGGTCATTACAGTTAGCAGGGCTGATTGATGGACAGAAACTGGGCTTGACCGGTTTTGGTGCTTCAGCTCATCTGGTATTGAAAATGGTTAAGCAGCGCTATCCCAATCTGGATGTATTTGTATTTGCACGTAGTCCCAAGGAACGGGAATTTGCAATAGAATTAGGGGCTGTCTGGTCCGGGGATACGATTGATATTCCACCAAGCCATTTGGATGCTATCATTGATACGACCCCGGTCTGGAAAACAGTGGTGGAGGGATTGAAGAATTTGCTGCCTGGTGGACGGTTGGTTATTAATGCTATACGCAAAGAGGAACATGACAAAGATTATCTCCTAAAACTGGATTATCCGACCCATTTGTGGCTGGAAAAGGAAATCAAGTCAGTGGCAAATGTATGTCGCCGTGATGTGCGTGAATTTCTGAACCTGGCAGCGGAAATACCACTCACGCCGGAAGTACAGGAATTTGCTCTGGATGAAGCCAACACCGCTCTAATGGAATTGAAGCAACGGAAAATACACGGTGCTAAAGTTTTACGAATTGGTTACTGATTTTATGGTTTGATTCTGATTAGCTTTATTTGTAGAAACAAATACTAAAATAGGTTTTGTTAATTCCCAATATGAAAATTAAAAATCTGCTTTACCCGCTGGAAAAACAATGTCTCAAGCTACCCGTGTTGATTGTAGTATTTGTTTTACTGATTGCTTCCGCCGGCTATTGCCAAACCACGCCTTATCCGGATCAATTCTATACTATTGAGGGAGCTGATTCATTACTATCCGGAGCAATAACGGTGGACGGAATAATCAATTCAGCAGATGGTAATAGTATAGAATTAGCTTCTGACCGTAATGTCGGTTACATCGTGTTATCTGCTCAATTTTCCACAAGTCCCTTTAACAGAGGTCTGCCATCCTGGAACGGTATGGCCGGAGATGAAAATTCCGGGTTTAAAATATACATGCGTTTTCCTTATGCAACAGGGTGGTCGCCCTGGTTAACGGTTGGATTCTGGAAGGATAATATCTGGAGCAGTTACGGCAACACCAGTTACGGTGGTGGTTGGGTGGATATAGATTACGTGAAATTGTATGGGTACCAATCAAGCTGGCAATTTAAGATTGAGCTTAAACGGAATAACTTGAATGTGGCATCGCCAACAATCGGCAAATTAAGTTTTTCAGTGAGCGACAGTCGTACAACCGATCAATTGAACTACACTGACATCTTAAACGACAATCCACCGCCGATATTCATTCCAACCACTTTTTTATACCAGTATTCCTTAGATTCCAACATAGGAGGGAGTATTTGTTCACCAACCACAGTTTGTATGATTCTGGAAAGCTACGATATATCTGTTGATCCGGTGGATTTCGCCTGGGATACTTACGATCCCCATCATCACTTGTTCGGTGTCTGGCCGCGTGTCGTACAGAATGCTTCAGAATTTGGGTTGATAGGTGCTGTAACGCGCTATCGCACCTGGAG
>DAOWAH010000342.1 GCA_030634675.1 Fidelibacterota bacterium | reverse complement strand
TTCAATTACGGTTTTTACAATTGTAAGCGCTTGCTGGGTATCCTTTGCATTTAATAGGGAACTATAATCCGTTGGCAGGATTTTGTTAACATCATTATAGTTACCGATACCGGGTCCCGCTAAATCAGCCTTTTTATCTGACATTGATTCTTCTCCTGTTTGGTTATTTAGTCAATAATTAGTATTTAATTGGGGGTTATATGATTGCCCCTCATTTAATTCTGCCTGATCAAGTTAATTCCAGTGCATTGATCCCTTCCGGACGATCATACAGCTGTTTCTCAATTTTGCCTTTGCGGATCGACCGGCGCAGTTTTATCCGCTCAATGGTGAAATAGAGTACCGGAATCAGGACCAGGGTAAAAAAAGTCGAAGCGGTCAGACCACCGATAACCGAACGGGCCATTGGCGCCCAGATCTCGGCTCCCGAACCTAGTTCCAACGCCATCGGTGTCATGGATAATATCGTTGTTAGAGCTGTCATCAGGATCGGACGCATCCGCCGCCGGCCGCCGCGCACTACCGCTTCCCACAATGGGTAATCATGGATACTGCGTAACTGATTGATATAATCGATCAGCACGATACCATTATTTACCACAATTCCAATCAGCAACATACTCCCTATCATAGCGGTAATACTAAGCGTGGTGCCGGTAACGAATAAGCCCCAGATTACGCCGATGAAGCCCAGGGGAATCGTAAACAGAATGATAAACGGATTTAGCAGGGATTCAAACTGCGAAGCCATCACCATGTATACCAGCAGGACGGCAGCCAGGAGCGCCAGCCCCAGGTACATGAACGATTCCTGCATATCTTCGGCCGTTCCACCGATATCCCAGCGAAAGTCCGGCGGGAAGGATATTTGATCAATTCCCTCCATAACCTCATTGGTAGCACTCTGAAGATCACGGCCAGTAATATTACAAAATACGGTCACGACCCGATCCTGGTCTTCCCTGTTAATGGTAGTGGCACCCCGGCCCGAGACAATTTCAGCCAGGTTGATCAGGGGAACCTGCTCACCCAGGGGGGTCGCAATATAAATATTTTCCAAGTCTCTACGGGAATCCCGGTATTCATCATCGAAGCGTACCAGAACATCATATTCTTTACCACCTTCCCGGTAGCGCGTCGCCACCGTGCCCTTAATACCGGTTTCTACTGTCTTGGCGACCATGGTCACGCTCAGTCCCATGGAAGAAATACGATCGCGATTCAGATAAATCTGGTATTCCGGCTGGGGTGAACTGTAGCTTTTCTGAATATCCACCACGCCTTCCACCCTCTCCATTACCTGTGCCACCTGGTCACCCAGTGCGACGGCCGTGTTACGGTCAAATCCATAAATTTTAACCGATATATCGCCTTCGGCACCCATGAAGCCACTGTGGTCTTCAAATGTGATTTTTGCGCCAGGAATCATATCGAATTCTTCCCGTAGCGAATCCTGAATAGTAAACTGGGAGCGATCGCGATCCTTGACATCGGGAAGTGAAATCATGATTTGCCCGGCATTCGATCCGGTGCTGCCAAACATTGCTCCGATACCTTCCCCGGTGCCAAAATTGGAATAAATATTGAACGCTTCCGGAACGGAGCTTTTAATCAGGTTCTCCAATTTGAGAAAAGTATTGTTGGTCGCCGTCAATGAGGCCCCACTCTCCCGCTCGACCTGCATACTGATGAATGACTGATCGGTCTGTCCCATGAAATCGCCACCCACCTTGCCGGATAGCAACACGGTGACAATAAATAGAATTGTAATACCGGCAAACAGGAAGTGTCTAGTCCGGAATACCCACCATGTTTTCTTGTTAAGCAGGAAGAAATCCAGAATTTTAATATAAAATATTTCCAGGCGGGAAATGAAATTCCCAATTGCCTGTGAAAGACGATTCCGGGCTTCCGTTTTTCCTGGCTGGAGCCAGCGTGACGCCAGCAGCGGAATCAACGTTAAGGCAACAATCAATGATGTGGATAATGAAAATACAATTGTTATCGCCATATCATTAAACATTACCCCGGCGATACCGGGAACAAACAGGATCGGAACAAAGACGGCCAGGGTTGTCAGAGTCGATGCGACAATCGCGGTTGACACTTGCTTGGTTCCCTCATAGGCTGCCTCCCGGACCTCCATACCCTTTTCCTTGCGGCGGAAGATATTCTCGAGGACAACAATCGCATTATCAACCAGCATACCGATTGCCAGGGCCAAACCGGCCATCGAGATCACATTCAGGGTCAGGCCGCCCTGGTCCATCACGAAAAAAGTAACGATGACCGATACGGGAATCGATAAGGCTACGATCAATGAACTGCGAACATTCCGCAGGAAGAACAACAACACCAGGAAGACCATTAAAAAGGCTCGCATGGCGGTGGTACTGAGATTAGTGAGCGAGCG
>DAOWAH010000115.1 GCA_030634675.1 Fidelibacterota bacterium | reverse complement strand
TTACCGCGGCTGCTGGCACGAAGTTAGCCGGTGCTTTCTTGTGAGGTACCGTCAGGCTCCGATGGTATTTCCATCGTTGCGGTTCTTCCCTCACGACAGACCTTTACGCTCCGAAAAGCTTCATCAGTCACGCGGCGTTGCTGCGTCAGGCTTTCGCCCATTGCGCAAAATTCCCCACTGCTGCCTCCCGTAGGAGTCTGGGCCGTATCTCAATCCCAGTGTGGCTGATCATCCTCTCAGACCAGCTACCGATCATCGCCTTGGTAGGCTTTTACCCCACCAACAAGCTAATCGGACGCAGGCTCATCCCTGAGTGCGAGCCGAAGCCCGCTTTAACAACGTATCCCGAAAGATTCGTTGCATCATTCGGTATTAGTCCCGCTTTCGCGGGTTTGTCCCAATCTCCGGGGCAGATTACCTACGTGTTACTCACCCGTTCGCCAGTTTACTTGCACCCCGAAGGATGCTTTCTCCTTGACTTGCATGTGTTAAGCACGCCGCCAGCGTTCGTCCTGAGCCAGGATCAAACTCTCCATTGTATGTTTGATTTCCTTTTGTCGACTACGTCTCCTAATTGACGTCTGGACCACGCATACCAAATTTTCAAATAACTTACTTGAATAAAACAGCATGATTTTATCTCATGCAGCCCGGAAAGTTATAGACCTATTAACAACCAAGTCAATAACTATATCTGCCCCAAAAACCGATTAAATCTGTCCAAACGTTTTTAAAAAAATGAAAAAGTCTGGCCAACTAATAGTGACAGGGTTTATACGGATTTAACTCTGCCATACACTTGTTATTCTAATGGTCTGAATTTTGTCATAGGTCTGGGGAAAACCATTAAATACTAACAAGTGGAGTACCAGGGCTTTAGCCTACTCCTCCGAAGTTCACAAAAGGGAATAAAGGCCGGGCAGCCGGGGTTTTCGGCGTAGACGGGTAAAAATCACCTAACGTCAGTACGTTTCGGACTGATCATTCTGCTGATCATATGCTTTAATAATTTCCTTTACTAGCCGGTGTCTGACTACATCCGATTCCGTTAACTCAACAAAACCGATTCCATCAATATTGCGTAGAATGCTCATTACTTGAATTAAACCTGAATCCGATTTCCGGGGCAGGTCGATCTGAGTAATATCGCCATTAATAATCGTTTTTGAATTAACACCCAAACGGGTCAGGAACATTTTCATTTGCATGATTGTGGCATTTTGAGCTTCATCCAGAATTAAAAAGGCGTTATCCAAAGTGCGTCCCCGCATATAGGCCAGCGGGATGATCTCTATCACTTTTTTAGCGAGCCAGGGTTTTAATTTGGTCTGTGGCAGCATATCACCAAGGGCATCATAGAGAGGCGTCAGATAGGGGTCGACTTTTTCTTTCAAATCACCGGGCAAAAACCCGAGGTTTTCACCTGCTTCAACGGCCGGCCGGCAGAGGATAATACGACCTACTTCATGACGTTCCAAAGCTGCAATGGCAAAAGCTACCGCCATAAAGGTCTTTCCGGTTCCCGCTGGACCGATACTGAGAGTAATATCATTATGGCGGACAATTTTTACATAATTGATCTGGCCTGAAGTACGGGCGCTGATGCCCCCTTTTCGGGCATAATGGATCACATCCTGGGGTACATCTGGCATAGTAGAATTATCGATACTAATCAATTGAATCAATTTCTTGACATCGCCTTTTGTCAAACTACCCCTACTGGATAAAGTCTGACTCATTTCATGTATGATTTCTGAAACTAAAGCTACCGGTTTATTCTCACCACTAATTCGCAGACATGATCCCCGTGCGCTCAATTTGACCGGGAGATTTTTTTCCAGCAGCTTTAGATGCGCATCGGCAACACCGAACAACGGCGCTAATTCAATTCCTTTTAATTCAATTGTTTTATCCATTGATAACTCTTACTTTGTTAATTTAAGCATTGGAAATTTCATAGGACACAAACCGGGAACTCATTTTCTGATAACTACGGTTAGATTATTCGGGATCGCTCAAACTACCACATTTCAGGAAAATTGCTATCACAATGGCTGAATTTAATAAAAAACTGTTAATAGTATTGATAATGTTGTTAGCAGCATGTCAAATGCCTTCACCTATAAATAGGATATCTGCCAGTGATAATGCCGAGTTTTTATTGAAACAGGGTGATAAAAGCTGGGAAAAAAGACATGAAGTAAGGCATGCCCGAACTGCCTATTTATTTTATAAAAAAGCGATCGAACTAAATCCAAACAACCCGGAATTATTAGTTCAATTATGCCACGCCAGCTATTTTTTAGGTCATTTTATTGAAACCGAGCAAGCTATGAATGACAGTATGTTTTTGTTCGGTATGAAGATGGGAGAAAAAGCTTTATTTCTCTCGGAGGAGTTTAGTGCAACATTCGAGAATGCCGAAGGCGATAGCAACACCCGAAAAATAGCTGCAATAGCAGCAACACCCCGCGAACTTGTTCCAGCGCTCTATTGGTGGTCTGCTAATCTGGGTCGATATCTGGCATATAAACCGGCTATCCTGCGCTTAGAATATCAAGAAGTGGTTGAAACAGCCCTGCACCGTATTTTGGCCTTGGAACCCGATTATTACTACGGTGCCGCTAATCGCTTTTTTGGTGCGTTATACGCCCGTATTCCAGGGATTGAGTTGTCCCGCTCCAAAGATTATTTCGATCTGGCGATAGAGAAACATCCCAATTATTTTGGTACTTATACTTTGCGGGCGGAGTTTTATCACACCAAGGCCGGCAACCGGGAGCAGTTTCACAATGATCTTATATGGGTAATCGAAGCTGATCCCACGGTACTTCCTGACGTTATGGCGGAGAATCTTCTGGAACAGGCATATGCCAAACGTTTATTGGAGCAGGAGCATTTACTATTCGAATAGCTTCAATTTTATTAGCGTTCAATCACTGAGGAATTAAATTCATTCAATGTTGTCGACAGTATTATATCTTCTACTGTTATTAATCATTATCTTGCTGGGGAGTCTTTGTTTACCTTGGAAAGTTGGTGCCAGGGGATCAATTAAAACCAAATCAGAATTGATTCAAGGTATAGGCGCGGTTACGGTTGGCGGGAGATCATTTGGAATTATGGTGCGTTTCTTACCCGAAATGGTGCTATGCCTGGGACCATATTCCAATCCCTGGATTACTAAATCTTTGGCTGGTAATGTAAAAAAGAAACCTCCCAAGGCATTAAAGGAAAAAAAGAAAAAAACTATTTCAGAACAATTACAGCAGTTGGATCAAATACCATTGTGGAAAAAGCTGATTCGCAGCACATTAGAGAAAATCCACTGGGAACGGGTATATATTGATGGTTATGTGGGTTTTTCCAGCCCAATGATAACCGGTTTGTTGATGGGTTTAGTAGCATGGTTAAAAACAATCCTGCCTCCTTCTAAAACGACTATTAAAATCATGCCTCATTTTAAAGGACAATCGGATTTTAACTTGACCGGTGATCTGCTTTTCCGTTTACACCCGGCGATATTGGCAATTTCAGTCGGATGGGTGTACATTCGAAATAAATAAAAGGACAAGAAAAATGGGTATCGATAACCTGGTAAAAAACACATTGCATGAGCTACAGGAATTAATGGCCACTAAGACAGTGATCGGTGAACCGGTAAATGCTGGCGACCATTTGGTGCTTCCAGTCTCTAAAATGTCTTTTGGATTTGCTTCCGGTGGCGGTTCGGGAGAAGCAGACGCGAAAGATAAAGGCAAAGGTACCGGTGAGGGAATCGGCGGTGGCTGGTCCATTGAACCGGTAGCATTTGTGATCGTTGGTAAAGAAGGTGCTAAATTATTGACTATTGGAGAAAACGAAGGTATTGGCAGTAAAATTATGGACCTGGCCCCCAAAGTTATGGATGCTGTCACTCACTTTACGGGGAAGAAATCCAAGGGCAAAGAAGAAGCTGAAGCGACTGAAGAAAGTTAACCTGAATTATACATCAGCTAAAATGTAGTAAGTAGTAATTGACTGAATACCAAGCCTGTGTCTTTTCGGATTCAGGAATAGATCAGGCTAGTAATATAGATCATCTTTGTTTAGCAACAACGAGGAGTGATTATGAAATCAATTCGATGGTTTACTTTATTCATTGTTGCCATCCCGATATTATTCATGGGAATCCGGGGGGCTAATCCAGCGGATAATAATACTGACAGCGATCAGGCATGTAATTATCTGAGCCAAAGCCTTATTCATATCGCGCGCGAAGAATATAATGAAGCTCTAACTTTGCTGGAATTGGCATTGGACTTACAAAAGACTAATCCGGAATTATACCGACTGGCGGGGCAGGTTTTGGAAATGTTGGATCGTGCTGAAGAAGCAATTACCGCCTGGCAAAAATGTTATGACTATGCCACTGAGCAAGCCCTGCGGGACGAGGCGCAGCTTCATATTAATAACCTGTCGCCATAAGCGATGATCCGATATAGTATTGCCGCCCTGGCTTTATTGTTCACAGCTTGCCAATCGCCGGTGGTGGTAAAGCCGGATTTCGATTTCACCGTCATTAAAACATTATCAGTCGTTCCGGTACAGGACCTAAGCTCATTTCCCGGATCAGGTGTAATCGTATATCGAAGCCTAGTGCATCAATTAATGAAAGCCGGAATACCAGTTATCGAGCGAAATAACCTGGAAGCTCTAACCCAAGAAGTCGCCATCACTCAAACGACAACAACTGCCACTGAATACGATCTGCAATTGGTTTCGCCGGATGCCCTTTTAATCTGCACCATCACTGAATTTACCGACGGCCATGTCATCGTTGTTCCAATTACCACAGAAGACAAAGGGCACACAGTTATCATTACTACCGAAACACAGGAACCGGTTGTAATCGAGAAACCTGACGATGAAAATGAGATTATCAATATAACAACAATCACCGAAGAAGTCACGAATTTTGAAGGAACTATAACCAAAACCGAGCAGCTGGAATACATTGATGCGCGGATAGGCCTCACTCTGCAAATGATTCACAAAGAAACCGGTGATATTCTCTGGTCCAATTCGTACTGGTATAATGCCTTAAGTCAGGCTTATACGGTAAATCAATGCACTGCCGGCGTAGTTAAACCACTAAAAAAGGTATTATTCCAGTAAGTTCCGGTTTGGTATATTAATCATTCCCAAACAACAATCTGTGATTTCGGGAGATATTTCGATAATCTCTTTCTCACCATCGCCACCATCCTTTGACGCAAGTCGTGGGGCATAGTAACAATCTCGCCCTTCTTTGAGGATAATCGAAAGCATAGATCGCTATCCGAACGTAACTTTTTAATTCGCCTGTAGAAGGTTGCATTCATTCGGAAAGTGCCAACATTTATATCATAGATTTTATCCGGTGGTAAGATCATAAAAATCTTATCCACAAATGCAGCATATATCTCCATCCAATTATCCAAGTGTACAATTGCGTCGATGCAAATCCTGACTTTCCAGCCAGCAGCCAAAGCCTTGTTCACTGCTATTAGACGTTGTTCTAACGACGGTGTTAACCGTTCATATTTGTCGATTACTTCCTGCGGAGATAAAGTCCAGGCTAATAACACCTGATCGGTTACTTGAACATCGGCAAGCGTGGAAAAGGCGCTGCTTTTTGTTCGAATTTCAACCAGCAGATCATATTCGCTACGTGCAAATTCTATCCAATCCCGACTGATCGGAATCCGGTTCTCGGTAGCCATAAGATCTGTATCATACGATAAAGCTAAAAAGAGCGGTTTCTCCAGGTCCGGACGCTTGGGTAATTCCTGGCGTACAGCAGTAAAAAAATCATCCTGATTAACAAATACAACTATATTAGCCGAGCTGTATTTCCCCTGCAAGAAGCAATAGCTACAATCGTAAATGCAATTTAGTACGGGTGTTGTATAGTAAAAATTCGGATTGGCATAATCCTGGCAT
>DAOWAH010000093.1 GCA_030634675.1 Fidelibacterota bacterium | reverse complement strand
TGTGTTGCTGATATTGATCTTTCTGAGACTAAGCTTGATTTTGAAATCGTGCATTTTAATTCAATCCCTTTTGACAACAATATTCGTGATAAAATTCGCGCAACACTCAGTGGAACAACAGCCCAAGTCTGTTCCCTGAATTATGAACTTGGCTGCTGGTATACTCAAAAAGTAAAAACTGAGTTTGAAAAGCAGGGATTAGTGAATATTGACCTGATCGGCAGCCACGGACAGACTTTACACCACATTAACGGCCAATCCTCACTGCAGGTTGGTGAACCGTCTTTTCTGACACAGGAGTTGGGAGTTCCGGTGATAGCGGATTTCCGGGCAGCCGATATAGCCGTTGGCGGAACGGGGGCACCATTGATCCCCCGGATTGATGAATGGCTCTTCCGGCAGCAAAATAAAGCCCGTATTGCTTTGAACGTTGGTGGTGTAGCTAATGTGACGCTGTTGCCACCCCAAAAGCAGGGTGACGTCCTAGGTTTTGATACCGGACCGGGGATGGCTCTCTTAGATGAAGCGTACCAGTTGGCAACCGGGGATAAATATGATCAGGATGGAAAACTGGCCGGGAAGGGACAGGCTGATTCGCAAATGGTTACTGAATGGCTTCGTGATGATTTCATTATAAAAGCTCCACCGAAATCGACCGGTCGGGATCAATATGGAACGGAATGGCTGGACGCTCATAATTTCCAACTGGCAAGCTTACCAAATGAGGACCGGCTGGCAACATTGGCAGCTTTTACCGCCGAAAGCATTTTCCAAAACTGCCGGTCATTCCTGAAGCAGTATAATTGTGATAATCTGATTGTTGGCGGTGGGGGAGTGCATCACTACCCGTTAATGCAGCAACTGGCGAAATTGTTTTCCGACCAAAAAACAGTTACAAGTGCGGAATTTGGCGTCGACCCCGATGCCAAGGAGGCCTTGGGGTTTGCAGTGCTGGCCGTCGCGTTTATCAAAAGTATTCCCGGTAATCTGCCTTCGGTCACGGGAGCGGATAAAGCGGTTGTTCTTGGTAAATTAGTGCTATGAGTCAGCAT
Organism: Fidelibacterota bacterium; assembly: GCA_030634675.1. The sequence goes on along the minus strand of DAOWAH010000093.1, from coordinate 5,562 downwards.
GAAATCGAATATTTTAGATCTGTCAGAAAAGCAATTATCATTTTTTCCTGGGCGGTTGTAATGATTACTGGCTGTGGTAAGCAAACGATCCGGCAAAATAATTTCACCTATTCCCATGGGGGAATAATACGGGCTGATTCGACCAAAAAGGAAATGGCCCTGATATTTACTGGTGGTGACGACGCCGATGGCGGAAAGCATATTGCAACGGTACTGCAGGATTATAATATTCAGGCCGGTTTCTTTTTCACCGGGGATTTTTATCGCGATCCGGATAAAGTGGAATTAATCCGCCGGCTCATCGATGATGGACACTACCTCGGACCCCATTCCGATCAGCATCTGTTGTATTGTACCTGGGAAAACCGTGATTCACTGCTGGTCTCCAAACCGGAATTTGTGAATGATATGGTCGCCAATTACGCAATAATGGCAGCATTAGGGATTAAATCACACAAAATACAATATTTCATTCCGCCCTATGAATGGTATAACCAATCAATCACAAACTGGTCCAGCGAACAAGGTTGGGTGTTGTTTAATAATACTCCTGGTACTCTGTCACATGCTGACTATACTATACCGTCAATGAAAAATTACCGTAGCTCGGATATTATCTGGGATAGTATTATGGATTATGAGCAAAACGCAGCCCGAGGTCTGAATGGTTTTTTACTGTTGATCCATATCGGAACGCATCCCGAACGGACGGATAAATTCTATCTTCGTATTGAAAAACTGATCAAATATCTTCAACAGCAAGGTTACCACTTTCTTCGAGTGGATAAATTACTGGAGCAGTGATTAGTAATAATTGCTGCGCTGGGTCGACATTTCAAAATTCCTGGTCAAACTCCAGCTACTCTTTGCTTATATTGTTTTAATGCTTCGTCAAGCCTGTCCAGGGCACCTGTATCACCTGGTACATTATGCGATGGATGAATGTATAATTTCTCACCCCGGTCAACCAGGATTTCAGCCACTGAAGCGATTGTCATCCAGACGATGGAGACAAATGCTATTGTTGAAACAGGTGCTATTTTGTCAAAATGATCGGGAAGGTCCAGAGTGGCATCAATTGCCGGCACGCAAGAGTCGATAACTATATCGGCGATATCGACTATTTTCTTCCCCGATGAATGGCGGGAAGCCTTGTCGGCAAAAGCATCCGCTGAGCTGACTACTACCACAGACATCCCCAACCGCTTGGCTTCCATGGCGATATCTATATTGACGTTATTGATGCCGGAATGCGAAAACAGCCACATCGTATCACGTTTATCAAAGCTATAGCTTTTCATGATTTCCTGCCCGTAGCCCTCAACCCGTTCCAGAAAAATGAACTGATGAACGCCCATTTCTCCTACAATATGGGTAAAGAATGACAGCGGTAATTCTATCATCGGATGAAATCCAACGAAGCCGCCTATCCGGGGATACATTTCTTCCACCGGAATGGTGGCATGGCCGCAGCCGAATGTATGCACCCAACGGCCGGCAGCGATTGAATCGGCCATTAAACGGGCCGCTTGAGTAATATTTTCTAACTGGGTATCTTCGATTTTGGTCATTGCGTCATGGGCATGGGTCAGCCATTTTTTTGCCAACATTGTAGGCTCCTCGATTAGGATTTGGAAGGTAATTTTCTCAACACAACTTGCAGCAGAACGAGCATACAGACTAGACTGAGCGGTACCAGAATGAAAGAAATTCTAAAATCGAAATAATGACTTATCACACCGGTCAGGTAGGGCAGTGTCATTCCACCGATTAATGCCATGGTGAAAACCAGAGAAAAGGCGGTGCCGGTGACCGAGGGATAAATTTCCCCGATAAATCCCAGTATAACCGGGAAACCGGCTGCAAACCCTACCCCCAGTAAGAAGACCCCAAAGACTGCCAAGCCAACATTACTGGTAAGGATGCAGAGACTGGAGCCAATAATAGCTATAACCAGGCAGACCTTAAGGACCAGACCCGGAGCCTGCCGGGTCAATAATTTACCCAAAACGATACGGGCCAGCATCTGTCCCAGCCAGTAGATCGATAAATAGATCACAGCACGGCTGGCAGTTACTGCTAGTTCTTCCTTAAAATAGGTTGCAGTCCAACCTCCAGCGGTCATTTCCAGACCACTCTCGAAAAACAAGATCAGGCCCATTAATAATAAGACAGTCTCCTTGGTGAGACCCAAACCTTCTTTCAGTGGAAAACCTTCCTGGTGTTTTGGTAGGGGAAAACGAATTATGCTGAAGAATAGTAGCGGCAGAAGCACAACCAGACCCACACCGGCGATTACCGATTCATATGATATAACTGTGATCAGATTGCCCATCAAAAAAGGAACACCAAATGCACCTATTCCAAAGAATACACCCAAATAGCTTAAACGTGCGCTCTTTCCGGATTCACTGATATCCGCCACCAGGGCGTTGGTACCACCGTTAATCACACCGCCACCCAGGCCGATCATTATTACAGCAATACGCAACACTCCGAGCGATGTTGCCAGAGCTACCCCTTCCAGGCCGATAATTATTATTCCGGCACAGATAATCAGCAGGGACTTATATCCGAAACGATCGACAATTGGACCAAAACCTATAGATCCAGCCAGCATACCCAGAGTCATCAAAAACAACAGTGATCCCGCATCGATTCGACTGATCGAAAATTTATCAATTAAAGAAGGTAGAATTGTACCAACGGTAGTCATGACGATGCCAAAAATCAGCATTCCCAGACAGGCTGCATAAAATACTAATTTTCGATTATACATAGCTCAATCTCCTGACTAATTAATTTTCGAGGGCTAACTGAGCCAGACGACCGGCGCCGATTAATCCAGCATCGCTGCCCAGTTGAGTAATTTCGATACTAACCTGTCCGATACTTATTGGTTGTGCCCATTTTTGGGCTTCGGTTCTGATTCGATCAATGAATTGAGCAGCCGGACCGAACACACCACCTCCAAAGATAATTTTTTGCGGGTTGAATAGACTAACGTAATTAGCGGTGGCCATCCCCCATAATCGAATGCTCTCCTCAAGTACTTCACTGGCGATGATATCGCCTGTATCATACGCAGCAAATATATCCTTGGCAGTTATGGTGAATTCGTCTTTCTGTCTTAAAACACCATCATATCCTGTGTTCTCCAGTAGTTTTTTCCGAGCTACTTTAGCTATTCCGGTCCCGGAAGCATGGTACTCGAAACAACCGCAGGTAACATACTCCGGGAGAAATGGCATTTTCAGCGCCATCCAACCAGTGGCCCCGGCGATATCATTGCTTCCACGCAGAATTTTGCTGTCAATCATTATTCCTGCCCCGATTCCAGTCCCAACGGCAACATAAATGGCATGGGAACAACCTCGGGCTGCACCTCGCCAAGCTTCTCCCAGGATATAACAGGCGCGATCACTGTCAATGGTTACGGCAATACTCGCATTTTTAATAAAGGTAGATAATTCATCCAGCAGGGGATAATCTTCCCAGCCAGGTATATTTGGCGCCCAGACACGACCGGATTTAGCATAATATATTCCCGGAACTGAAATGCCGATTGCGTTTACAGATTCACCTTGCTCGATTAATTCTTTGAGCAGGCCTGTGATCAATGCACCAACCGCTTCACCTGTCAGTCCAGCCAGTGATTCGACACGCCTTGTTCTGATACTTCCATCCGTTTCGAAAATGGCACCGGCCAATTTCGTTCCACCCAAATCCAAGCCGATTAAATTCATTTCTGTCTTATCCCTGCAATAGATTAATTAAATATAGATACAATAGATAATTTAACGCTAAGTGAACACAGGTCGGCATAATTTAATTGTATCATTCTTTTTCACTTGGAGTCGTGTATTGATATTAATTATTTTGTAAACTTGAACTGGAGCAGTGAGGAAATTCCGTCATTATAAAAATGACTTGCCGTAGTAAAACCAATTGATTAATATCTGATAAGGATTGGATACCATGGGAATAATTCGATTGAATAAGGTTTATCCTTTCGTTTATTTAATGATTACCTTTTTTTTATTAGCCAGCTGGTTAAATGCTGCGAACGGTAAAATCGCCGGAAGAGTTTACAACGTTGAAACCGGTGAATTGCTTCCCGGAGCCAATGTAATGATTGAAAGTTACTGGGATCATGACCGAATTATAACTCTTGACCAGATTATCGGTACTTCAACCGGATTGGATGGGTATTATTTCCTCCTGAATATCTCGCCTCGCACCTATAATATCAAAGTAAGCATGATTGGTTATCAATCACTCACACAGCAGCAAATTCGGGTTAATATGGATCGAACCGTTACGGTTGATTTTCCTTTGAATCCAAAAGTACTCGAGCTGGAGGGAGTTGAAGTAATCGCCAATCAGACGATTATCAAACCGGATGTTTCCGGGACCCAGGAGATAATAACGACGGAAAGAATCAGTCAAGCCACAGTAATGCGAGTTGATGAATTCGTCAATAAAATCAAAGGGGTGGAATTGGTATCAAATAATCAAGGGCACGGTTTAAGTGTCCGGGGAGGTAATATTGGTGAGACAGATGTACGGATTGATGGTATTTCAGCCCGCGATCCCCGTTCCGAAAATTCCTACCTGTCTCTCAATTCGACTGCCGTCGAGGAATTGCAAGTACTGACTGGCGGCTTCCAGGCTAAATACGGCGGTTTCCGCTCCGGGTTGGTCAATGTAGTCACTAAAGAGGGCAGTCGTGAAAAGTTCAGCATCTCCATCAAATTAGATTACACTCACAAAAATCAACGTAAATTTTTTGGTCAAAATCCCTGGAGTGATGAATTTCCTTACTTTCAGGTTTTTGGTGGGCAATACGCCATGGACGGTGTGCCGGACGATTCAACAGTGATTGGCGTTACCATACCGAACGAGGAAATTTTTACCGACTTCAGGGGTTGGAATCATCGCCGGTCAAGAGTTAAAAATCTAGATTTAGCAGGCCTACCTAAAGGTACCGTATTGACACCTGAACAGAAGCATGCCTTATGGCTGCTGCAACACCCTCAATATGATTTTGCCGACCAGGCTGATAAGTATCTGGAAGGTACAGTGACCGGACCAGTCCCGGGAAGTTTTCTACCTGTAATAGGTCCACTACTTGAGCGATCGACTTTCATGTTCGGTGGAAAAATTGAAGATACCCAGTTTGCATTTCCTATTGGACCAACCAATAATTATATAGATTACAATTATCAAACCAAGATAACTACCCGATTGACACCATCCACCAAATTTTCATTCAATATGATGTCTGCTGTAATAAAGACCGTTACTGCCGGACGACCAACTGATTTTGGGGGGGCGTTAATCGATCAATCCAGTCGGTTCAATTTTCTTACCAGCACTGATGTATCGGTCGTTCAACAAGCCGGGCTTTTGGCAGGGACATCAGGTTTGATTCAGATGTTCAACAAAAGTCGCCTGCAATTTTATGACCAGCGACATGTATTTACCGTAGTTCAATTCAATCACACCTTATCATCGCGTTCCTTTTTTAATCTGGAACTTCAATATACCTATGTTGAGCAT
>DAOWAH010000240.1 GCA_030634675.1 Fidelibacterota bacterium | reverse complement strand
TGACAGTTGGTTTATTCCTCATTCCAGATTCTCGGGTCCGAAAGCATCCGGCAGCAATTTTTTACTGGTGGTAGTTCGAATAAGGGTATCTTGGTCGGCAATATAGACGGGTATGTCGCCGCATAATTCCCAGATCACCTGGCGGCAAGCGCCACAGGGAGACCCCCCATTTACGGTTGCTACTGCCAGAGCCTTGAAAGCGGTATGACCCTCGGCCAGGGCCCGAAATAGGGCAACTCGTTCGGCACAACAGGTCAGGCTGAAACTGGCTGATTCCACGTTACAGCCCCCGATAATGGTATTGCTGATAGTTAAAACCGCCGCCCCGACCGAATAATGGGAATAGGGTACCCGGGCTTTCTGACGCATAGCCTGAGCGGTAGTAATCAGTTGTGCTTTAAGGTTTTCATTCATGATTAATCACTATTTATTAATTGCGTTCAAATCGAACAATTCTAAAGATCCGATCCAGGATAATACCTGTTAGAAATCCGCCGATGTGGGCGAACCAGGCCACCCCGCCGGTAGTATTAATACCAAGCGAGCCCAGCCCGCTGGAAAGCTGGGCCAGGAACCAAAACCCTAATACGACAAAAGCCGGCACACGCATGGTGGTTATAAAGAATAATAGAAATACAAATACATGTACGCGGGCTCGCGGATAACGAAACATGTAGGCGCCCAGCACACCGGCAATAGCGCCACTGGCACCGATCATAGGGGAGGTCGATGAAATATTCATTATGATCTGGATCAGGGCTGCGCCGACTCCGCTAAGCAGGTAAAAAATGGCAAAACGGCGGTGCCCTAAACCGCTTTCCATATTATCGGCAAAGATCCACAGGAACAGCATATTGAATAACAAATGTCCCAGACCACCGTGCATGAACATCGAGGTAAAGATGGTGATCAGTGGCGTATGGGGCTGGGCTTCCAGGCTGATAGGGCGTCTGGTCACCTGCCGGAGATTAATTTCATGAGCCTGAATGATAGTATCATTAGCAACACCGATGACCTTGGCCGGAATCAGTCCATAACTGAGGGTGAATTCATAATCAGACCGGGGATCCAAGCCCAACTGGAATAGAAAAACCAGAATATTGATTGCCAGGATCACATAGGTAACATAGGGTGTCAGAATTCGGGGATTATCGTCGCGGTAAGGGATAAACATCAGTTGACAGTGAAATTCACTTTGCGGACTACTGAATTACCGACCTGGTCGGTGATGGAAAAGATGATTTCATGGGGACCGTCGTCCAGGGGTACATCCAGGGTGTAGCTCATTTCCTTTTTTAGGGGCTGATAGGCGAATAATTGCAATTCACCATCCAAAAGCAGAAACATATTCTGTTCACTCGATTCGATGCCGGCCAGATTATCATCAAAACTGGCGCGTAGGGTCTGGACATCCTGGTAGTGATAATGCCCACCATTAGCCGGGTAAGTGGATTTGATTTGGGGCGCGACGGTATCCCGCAGGACGGCTACCATTTCCACGGCATTCAGGGTCGCGATCATAGTCTGGCGCTTAGTTCGGTGGCGGGTGGGCAGATAGGTCCAGCGGCCTTTGGAATTAAAATAGTACAAGGCTTTGCGGTCTAAGCGGGCATAGCGCTCATTGTAGCGAATGGCGACCATGACTGAATCGCGAACCGGCCGATCGAAGGGCTGTAATTGGTAAACCTTCGAAAGCTGGGTGCCGTTTGGCAATGATACCGAGGGGTCGTCGGTCGGATCGATCCACACCACCGTCGGGGCATAAAAAGAGGTTGGTAAGGCCTGCAGGGAGCACATCCGGTCGGCGGATACAATAGCCGTTGATTTTCCCGGGTGGGCTACACCACCCTGGAACGGAAACCTGATTTCCCGTACCGGAGTGCCGGCAAATTGTATAATAATATCTTCGATCCCACTGAAGTACTCAGGGTCCACGAGGGGTGAAAGAAATGCATTGGGTTGCACCCGGACCAATTCGATAGACCGGTCGCGGTGGTGGCTGCGTAAATATAACTGTGGTTCGATAGTGGTATACTCACTGGTTTGAACCTGTAGAAATACACCACCTTCTACATGCGACAGATCCAGATCAACACCCACTTCCAAGGGGCGTTTTGGTTTTACGGTATCATCCCAGTAGTAGGGGCTGGTATAAACGCCCATTACATTTATACCGCTAAACTGCAAAATACGATTTGTAGTGTTTTGCTTAGGCAAGGTAACTAACAAAATGCGGTCTTCCAATTTTGTTGCCCGGGGTATTATTTGGCGGTCAACATGACCGTAAGTCGTAAAACTATAACAGGTAATTTCCGTAATCGGCAGGGGGGTGCCGGTTGGTTGAATTTCAAAAGTCAGTGTTTGACCGGTTTGCTGCTGGAGTTGCGCCGCCATTTTTACCGGTGGCAGGGATAACAGGGAACCCTTTACAACTGAAAGGTTACCGGCGTTATCGGACACTTTGATTTCGACTGGATGAAAACCCGGTCCGAGTTTTAATATACCAGTATTATTTTTATCATGGACGGTCACTGCTGGGTAGGCCTGTTGATGATATAATTTGTGATACTCTTCGCCCTTCAGGCGCTGTAAGCGGTGATCTTCAACCGTAGTGATCAATCTTTCTTCTGCATAGTCGAGAGTTTTGTATTCGGTGACGAATTGCAGTACCTGATCAACCCATAATTCGATCTGGTAAATATTGTATTTATTGACTGTTCCCTGGACACGGTCATGGACTTTGATGCTCAGACCAATCGTGCCGAAACAATTGATCGTATCAGGAAAGAGGTAGACACCGGACATATCACGATAGATGGGAAAAGTCTGGGACAGGGCTCCCGCATTGATCAAAGTACCAGCGGTTAGGGGATTAATTGAAATGGCTGTGATCACCGGCGCTAAACGATCGGGAATTGGCAGACCATATTTCAGGGGGTTAAGGGTCAGGTCATTGGAATCACGTAATTCGAAGTGCAGGTGGGGTGCGAAGGAGTGACCGGTATTACCACTGAAGCCAATAATACTGCCTTTGGTAATCGGGAATTCTTCCGGTTTGAAATTTAATTTGACAAAATAGGTGTTTTCCCGCTTCTGGTGATTCTTCAGTATTTCTTCAAGCAGCGGGGAAAAACGACTTAGATGACCGTACACAGCTGTTTTGCCATCGCTGGTAGTGAGATAGAGTGCTTTGCCATAACCACTGAAACCAGCCCGCATTTGAGAAATATGTCCATTGGCGATGGCCATGATTGGTTTACCGCTGACGCCGTCGGTTTTTATATCGATTCCCATATGGAAATGGTCGCCGCGAAACTCGCCAAAATTAGAAGATAAATGTTTACCGTTATCAGTTGGCCAGATGTAGTCCTGAGCTGCTAATCCAGTTAACAGGAGTGCAATTATCCCAAATGGTTGTAGAAGTTTCATTAATGGCAAAATGACATGGGATAAAATTTAGTTTGGGTGGACAGGAGCGTCCAAG
>DAOWAH010000337.1 GCA_030634675.1 Fidelibacterota bacterium | reverse complement strand
TAAAAGCATGGCCCAATCCCTATTTCGGCTTCAATCCGGAAGAACGGAACCCGGTTGATCATCAAATGCATTTCACTCATTTGCCGGAAAGCGGTTCCTGTGTAATCAGGATTTTCGATTTAGCAGGAGTACCCGTTAGGCGGATTAAGCATGATGATGGCACGCAATACGAGGTTTGGGACCTTACAAACAATTATGGCATTCCCGTTGCTAGTGGTATGTATATTGTTCACGTAGAAACTGATGAAGGAGATCAGGTTCTAAAAGTGGCAGTTATCTTACCAGAACAACGTTTAGATGTCTATTAAGTTGGAGGAAATCAAAATGAAATCGAAAACAATGATACTCTTCCTAACGATCCTTTTAATAGCATCTGTCTCATTTGCCGGTACCATAAGGTCACAGGGTTCGGCTGGCGCAGCACAACTGCTGATCCCGGTCGGAGCAGAATCAATTGCCCTGAGTAATGCTAATGTTGCTACGGTGGCTGGCGTTGAAGCCATGGCGGTCAACCCAGCTGGTGTAGCTAAATTCCGTAAAGCATTCCAAGGAACAGCTTCGACCATGACCTATATTGCCGATATTGATCAGACCTACATTGGTTTCATCGTGAATGGAGGCCAGATTGGATCGTTCGGATTTAGCATAAAATCCCTGAATTTCGGTGATATTCCAGTAACCACCGCCGATAATACGGAAGGTACAGGTGAAAATTTCTCACCACGCTTTATTACCGCGACCGCAAATTATTCCAAGCGATTTGCGGACCGGGTCCAGTTTGGTGTGAACTTCAAACTGATCTCCGAGCAGATCATCAATACCAAAGCTACAGGTATCGGTGTCGATCTTGGTGTACAGTACCGGTTTGCTGACCTTCCCGTCACCTTCGGGGTGGTGCTGAGAAATCTGGGCCCACGGATGGAATATTCCGGGCCCGATCTGGAACAGCCACTGGCACCACTCAATACCGAATCAGGTACAATCAATGAAAACTTCCGCGTTAAGGGAGAATCATTTGAATTGCCGGCCATGCTGGATATTTCTGCCAATTATGAAGTATTCTCAGGCCTGAACCTGATGGGATCTTTCCGGAACAATAGTTTTGCTACCAACTATACCAGCCTGGGGGCGAAGTATAGTATGAGCAATCTGTTCTGGGTAGCAGGTGGAACGACCCTAAATCTCTTGGATGATACACAGGAAGATGGTGTATCCGATGATGATTGGGAGGAGTGGTACTCCACACCTTGGGGTCTGACCTTTGGTGCCGGAGTAAACGTTCCTTTGGGAGATATGAAGTTAGGTATTTCCTATTCCATGAGAACGGTAACGGATTATTTTGAAAATAATAATACGGTACAGTTACTGTTGGAATTCTAATCTCCTCATATTAGTAATAAAAGGGCCGTCAAATTTGATGGCCCTTTTTTTTACCGGTTAACTCAGACTGTCCTGAATCAGTCTGGTGCAAAAGAAGGTCATTAATTATCCGGGAGCGGCAGTTTTCCGGTAAAACCAATCGTATGCAGAACAACCAATTTTGTTTAATTTGTAGTGCGAATAAAAATGGAGTAATGGGTATTCCTTAAGAGGATCAAAAAAGCGAATTATGCAGACAGTAAACCGGCTTTTTGCACTAACCATATTCATGTTTTATTTAGGCTATGCTCAATCTCAGGTCATACGTGGTGTAGTATTCGATGTGGAGACCAATCAACCAGTTGAGGGCGCTAATATTTTCATAAAGGATACCTATGTGGGAACCGTCAGTGACCAACGGGGCAGGTTTACCATTCTGTGGACCGGAGAGTATCCGATAACGGTCCAGATTACTTTTATGGGCTATAAAAATTTCGAACGTACTATTCATGAGCCGAAAAACATGATGGTTGCACTCCTGCCGCAGGTGCTGGAAGGCGAAAAAGTAGTCGTATCCGGGACCCGTGGACTGGTAGAGCAGGAAGTTCAGAGTAAGGTAGAATCGGTCTCGTTGAGGAAAATCGAACAGCGCGGACTTCGTGATATCAGCGAGGTGTTACAGGAAATGGAGGCTGTAACGATAACCACGACCGAAGTAGGCAAACAGTATATCAGTATTCGCGGTAGCAATTTTAATGAGGTATCGGTCTATATGGATGGGGTACGCTTAAACCGTGCCATTGACGGAGCAGCCAATCTGGCTGGCGTTGATATTTCCAATCTGGAACGGGTCGAGGTTGTCCGGGGGGGTGCCACAACTTTATTCGGACCCGGTAACTTCGGAGGGGTTGTCTTACTGTACTCGAAAAATCCAGATAAAAACCGTATAAGTTTTGCGCGTACTGTTGGAATTACTGAAGATAGCGATCAAGATTTAACAGGTGCATTGACAATGAAAATCGGACCGCTTGGTCTGGGGGGACGCTATTCTGGTAAGTCACGATTATACGATGGGCGAACACTGTAC
>DAOWAH010000163.1 GCA_030634675.1 Fidelibacterota bacterium | reverse complement strand
GGATAAATTCCACCTGATCCGGAAAAGTAATAATACCGGTGACAAGATTAATTATTAGTGAATGGGTTGGTAAATGACACTTTAAACAATGTTCTGGTTCATGAACCAGTTCTCTAATTCCACAAAATTATTTAAAACCAATTTTCCGGTTTTATTTAATCTGGCAGTATCCGTATGGCCCATAGCCAATAAAACAATATCCACTCCGAGTTCCCGGGCTACATCCACATCATGGATTGTATCGCCAATGTACAGAACTTCACTGGGCTGAAAAGGTAGTTCCGCCATCCAGGCCTCACCAGCGGATAGTTTGCTGTGGGCATAGTGATTGTCGAGACCTACAATACGAATAAAATAATCCTGCAACTTGTGGTATTCAATCAGTGTTTCCAGCATCTGCACTTTGGCCGCCGACAGCAGTGACTGAGTGATGCCGGTCTGTTGGACAGAATCCAGAAATTCCCGGGCGCCGGAATTGAGCTTAACATCGAACATGCGGGTGGTATATTCATCGATAAATTCTGTCCCAATTATATTAAACGGTGTTTTATTGAAGTCGAAACCAAGAGTTTTATAATACTCAATAACCGGAAAAGTAAAAATTTTAAGATAACGTTTCCGCTGCAATGCCGGCCGGTTATAACGTGCTAAAACAATGTTAATCGCCTCCAACGACAGATCAACATCATCCAGCAGTGTTCCGTTCCAGTCCCAGATAATGTGCTTATACATGATTAAATCAGGACGCAATAATCGTATAGATTTTTCAAAAAAGCGATAGTTTTGTTCACACTGGTTAAAATATTTTCAGCCTCCACTATCATGCTGGATAAATACATATCATCACTAACAACCGCTCTTTCAGCCGAATTACCGGGTTTTCAAGCCCAGCGGCGAATGCTGGCTCTTCCGCGTAAACCGGTTGCTATGCCTAATTCCCCTGAAACAGCCACGGCAGCGGCGGTACTGATCTTATTGTATCAAACCGGATCTGATATTCATTTCTATCTAACTGAACGGACCCATTCGGTGGAAAATCACAAAGGCCAGATTTCATTACCAGGCGGTGCACAAGAAAATAACGAAACCTTGCCGGACACCGCTCGCCGTGAAACCTGGGAAGAAATCGGTGTTCCGGCAAATTCAATCCATATAATCGGAAAGTTGACGCCGCTTTATGTTCCGATGACCGGTTTTATGATACACCCCTTTGTCGGTTGGACTAATCCGGAACCACCTACAAAACCGGATCCATCCGAGGTGAATAGACTCATTTCAATTTCGTTGACCAGGTTAATTAATGATAAATTGGAAGAAAATGAATTGCGCCAGATTCGCGGATATGAGGTTCTGGTACCTTATTTTAGATTTGATCAAGATAAGGTTTGGGGAGCCACGGCTATGATACTGGCGGAATTTAAATTAATCTTAAAATCGGTTGATGAGGACTGAATTTGAATCGTATCGGGATTGATCTGGGTGGTACGAAAATCGAAGGTATTCTGTTGGCTGATGACCAAACTGTCATTAAACGCAAGCGGATTCCGACCCTTCAAAAAGATGGGTATGAGGCAATTGTGAAACGCGTCAGTGGATTGATCGATGATCTGATTCACGTCGCGACTGATGATTTTTCCGTGGGCGTCTGTACCCCCGGTGCAATTTCAAAAAAGACCGGGCGTATTAAAAACAGTAATACTACCTGTTTGATAGATAAGCCACTGAAGGAAGATATCATGGAACGAATTGGCCACCCGATAATGATGGAGAACGATGCCAACTGTTTTACCGTAGCGGAAGCGACGCTTGGTGCCGGCCGGGGCTATCCGGTCGTTTTTGGTGTGATTATGGGAACCGGTGTTGGGGGTGGAATTGTAATTAACGGTAAAATTCTCCCAGGCCGGACTAATATTGCCGGAGAATGGGGTCATCATAAAATTGATCCCAATGGTCGCCTGTGTTACTGCGGCCAGCGTGGTTGTGTGGAAACCTTTATCAGCGGTCCGGCCCTGGAACGCCATTGGATGGAGCTGACCGGAGAACAACTACTTTTACCCGTTATTACAAAAAAAATCATTGCTGGCCACCGGGCGGAGACGACGCTAAAGTGGAAATCAGACTTCCTGAAAAATTTTGGGCTGGCACTGGCAAATGTAATCAATATCCTTGATCCTGATGCAGTTGTACTCGGTGGTGGCGTATCCAATATCCAATTTTTATATACAGTAGGAAAGCTTGAGGCATACAAATACGTGTTCAGCGATAAAGTGTACACACCAATTCTGAAAAATCAACTTGGTGATTCTGCCGGTGTGTTCGGGGCTGCCCTGCTGGGGTTATAATGAGAATCGGTAAATGGCTGACTTCCCTGTCCGGGTTAGACTATATTGTCATCTTATTCTGTTTCGGTTTCGCAGTGCTGCTCAGTCATTTCATTCTGAGAGGGATTCGTCAATTTTATAACCAGTTACAAAAAGATAATCCCTACGCACCAGAATTCAGAATAACACCAACCCTCTTCTTCATCACCGCATTACCATTAACAACTGGAGTATATTTTACTATTGGGACAATGCTTACCGGTTGGCTGAGTTCGATTATACACTGACATCTCCGGACTTTTTAGATAACTATCTTTTTTTGGCAACCAAATCCTTTTCCAAGGGTCTTATGCAACATGACATCGTTGAATTAATACTCTGAGAGAGGTCCCATTATGCGTCGTTCATCAATTTTTTTCGCAACAATATTTCTTTTCGTGCAGACAATCAGTTTTGCCGATCAAAATACAGGTAGCCTGCCCAAATCACTCCAGGCTTTGCGAGTGAATCACAGTATGATTGTTATTGACGGCGTTCTGGATGAAGCAGAGTGGCAGTCTGTTTTATACTATTCCGATTTTATCCAGCGTGATCCGGTGGATGGTGACCCTGCTTCGGAAAAAACAGAATTCGCGATTCTTTATGATGATGAATATCTCTATGTAGGCATAAAAGCTTATTCCAAGGATCCATCCACTATCAAGGGTATTATGAGCCGCCGGGATGAAGAAACACCCAGTGATTGGCTGTATGTCTCTTTGGACAGTTATGATGATAACCGAACCGCTTTCGAATTCGGTTTAAATCCTGCCGGGGTAAAACATGACTTGCGCCGCTACGATGATGAGAATCGGGACTCAAACTGGGATGCGTTGTGGGAAGGTCGTACCACTATGATGAAAAATGGCTGGTGTGCCGAGTTCAGAATTCCATTTCGTGAATTGCGCTTCGATAGTCGCGAAAAACAAACTTGGGGATTACAGATCAATCGTTTTATTGCTGAAAAAAATGAAGATACCTACTGGACCCAAATATCAAAAGAAGAACAAGGCTGGGTAAGCCATTATGGTGAATTAAATGGTCTTGAAAAAATTCCACGGCAACGTCGTGTTTACATAACTCCTTATATTACAGGCCAATATAATAAAGCCAATTACCTCAGGAATCCGGTTCATTCCAACAGTTTCAATACTACCGGTAATCTTGGTGCCGATGTGAAAATCGGCGTTACAAATAATCTGACTCTTGATTTAACCTTTAACCCTGATTTTGGCCAGGTTGAAGCGGACCCGGCCGAGCTGAACCTGGGAGCATTTGAATCATATTTTTCTGAAAAACGGCCCTTCTTCATTGAAGGCGGGAATATTTACAATTTTGGTCTGGGAATCGGAGATGGTGATAACGCCAACAATGGTTTATTCTACACCCGCCGGATCGGCCGCTCACCGCATAATTATGCTGAGCATGATGATGGCTATGAGACTAATCCGACTGCCACGACAATACTCACTGCCGGAAAACTGAGTGGTAAAACCAGCAACGGCTGGTCCATCGGCGTTATGAATGCCCTGGCCAACGAAGAATCAGGAATAGTGGAATTTGAAAATGACAGCTCTTATAATGAGGTCGTCGAGCCACTAACCAATTATTTCGTAACCCGTCTTCAGAAAGATTTTCGTGAAGGTAACACCACTATCGGTGGTATGTTTACAGCTACTAACCGGAAAATTGACACGCCCGATTTACAATGGCTCCATTCCGATGCTTACGGTGGCGGTCTTGACATCAATCATCGCTTTCTTGATGATAAATACCTCTTGGAGGCAGCAGTCGCTGCTACCAATGTGATTGGATCCAAGGAAGCATTGCTGGAAACACAGACTGGTTCATCTCATTATTACCAGCGACCCGATGCGGGACATCTGTCAGTGGACTCCAGCCAGACCAACCTGCAGGGTTTTGCCCACAAACTGGCTATCTGGAAAATGGGCGGCGAACACTGGCGTTATATGATCGGAGAACAGGTCACATCGCCGGGTTTTGAGCCAAACGATATCGGATATAATCGGGAAACCGATGAACAAGCCATTTTCGCCTGGGTGCAATATCGCGAGGATAGTCCCGGTAAATACTTCCAAAGCTATCGCTTTAATTTCAACATCTGGCAGGGAAGTTCTTTCGGGAGCGAATCACCAAATTATGGCGGTAACATTAATATCAATTCTACCTTAAAAAGTTACTGGAATGTCGGTGGCGGTTTAAATTTTGGTGGACCAGCTTGGCATCGCTATGCTCTTTGGGGCGGTCCCACCCTGCGAATGGACACCAATATGAACAGCTGGTTTAATCTTGGCAGTGATCACCGCAAACCGGTCACAGCCAATTTACAGGGCTATTATGGTGGACAGACTACCGGATCCCGTTTCTATGGAATTAATCCCAATATGACCTGGCGACCCACCAATAACTTTTCAATGCGCCTCTT
>DAOWAH010000370.1 GCA_030634675.1 Fidelibacterota bacterium | reverse complement strand
TCTTCCAGGGATAAATAGAAACGTGAAGATCCCGGATCACCCTGTCGCCCGGATCGTCCGCGCAATTGTAAATCGATTCGACGTGATTCGTGGCGTTCGGTTCCGATGATATGCAGCCCACCTACTTCAAGGACACCTTCGCCCAGTTTGATATCCGTTCCCCGTCCGGCCATATTGGTAGCGATAGTCACCGCCCCTCTTTGTCCGGCGCGAGTCACTATCTCTGCTTCGCTCTGATGCTGTTTAGCGTTCAATACATTATGGGGAACGCCCCGTCGTTTAAGCATCCGGGACAGCAGCTCAGACGCTTCCACCGATATTGTGCCGACCAGAGAGGGTTGCCCTTTTCGGTGGCTTTCGGTAATCTCATCGATCACGGCATTATATTTTTCCCGTTTGGTCTTATAAATCAGATCGTCTCGATCATCACGAATAACCGATTCATGGGTAGGAATTACAACTACATCCAGATCATAGATACCGCCTAATTCCTCTGCTTCTGTTTCCGCTGTTCCGGTCATTCCGGCCAGTTTATCATAAAGCCGGAAGTAATTTTGAATTGTAATCGTCGCCAGCGTTTGCGTTTCCCGTTCGATAGTGACGTTTTCCTTGGCCTCCAACGCCTGATGTAAACCATCGCTGTAGCGCCGGCCTGGGAGGATGCGTCCAGTGAATTCATCAACAATCAGTACTTTGCCGCCCTGCACAACATATTCCACATCCTTCTCATATAAAGCAAAGGCTCGTAATAACTGGCTGATATTATGAATACGCCCGCTGCGATCGGCATGTAATTGGTGGGCTTTCTCTTTCTCCTGCTCAATTTCAATTCCTGATAAATCAGATCTGTTGTCAATGTCGTTCAACAATTCTCCCAAATCGGGGATAACAAACATATCCGGATCATTAGGCGAAATAGTAACTCCGCCCTGCTCGGTAATATCAATAACATGTGTTTTTTCATCAATACTGAAAAATAATTCTTCATCCACTTCGTGCAGTTTTTTATCCCGTAAATATTCGGATTCGACATCATGGACCAGTTTTTTAGTACCGGTTTCCTGGAATATTTTCAGCAATTGTCGATGTTTCGGCATGCCGCGACTGGCCTGTAATAGTTTTAAACCAGCCTCTTGTTGCTGATCTGTTTTCAGCAATTTTTCGGCATCGCTGACTAATTGTGTTACCAAACTAGTCTGCTTACGCACCAATTGCTGAACAAGCGGTTTCAATTCCTGAAATGTCTTGTCAATTGGAGCGTCAACCGAACCGGATATTATCAATGGGGTTCGCGCCTCATCGATCAAGACACTGTCAACTTCATCTACAATTGCATAGGCATGCTGCCGCTGAACCTGTTCCTCTGGTGTGAGCGACATGTTATCACGAAGATAATCAAAACCGAATTCATTATTAGTTCCATAGGTGATGTCGCAATTATATATTTCGCGGCGTCTGGTATTATCCATGGTATTCAGGATGGAGCCAAACGTTAAACCCAATCGACGATAAATTTCACCCATCCACTCTGAGTCACGTTGAGCAAGATAATCATTTACTGTTATCAAATGTACACCACGACCAGTAAGCGCATTAAGATACAGGGGCATGGCAGCAACTAAAGTTTTACCTTCCCCGGTTTTCATTTCCGTAACTATCCCGCGATGTAAGACAATTGCACCAATCAACTGCACATCATAGGGTATCATATCCCAAGTCATATCTTGCCCAACAATTTTCCAGGACTGACCAACCATTCGCCGGCAGGTTTCCTTTACCATAGCAAATGCTTCCGGCACGAATTCATCCAGTTTAGCTTGTTCGACACGCTGGATATATTTCTTAGCTTCATCCTTATCCATTTCGGCTGCTTCAATTTCAGCAGCTTCTCTGGTCGCAACTATTATCGAGCGTATTTCGTGGGTACGTTCGACCAAATCAGCATCGCTCTTATCAGTCAACCGGGTCGCGATATTGTTTATTTCTTCAACAATCGGGAGTAGGGATTTAATAATTCTACCTGATTTGGTTCCAAAAAGTCTTGTAATTAGTGAGTTCGACATAATGAAAATATTCTCTGATTTTATCCGGAATAATATTACAACATTTACGTTTATTTTTTATGGTTTGGTCGGGTCTGTTCCGTTTTTATTTTGCCTTTATATACGGCATCCAGGATACCATTC
>DAOWAH010000181.1 GCA_030634675.1 Fidelibacterota bacterium | reverse complement strand
TATAAAGGAGAGTGATAATATTTCGATAACGCCCTACGGTACGATCCAGATCGATCCGGAAACACTAAGCACCACGGCCGAGGGAATTTATGCTGGAGGAGATGTTGCTTTCGGACCAAGAATCCTTATTGAAGCAGTCGCCAACGGAAAAAAAGTCGCCCAGTCTATTACTGACTATCTGGTATCTGGTGAGCATAAAATTCATCTAACGGTAACAGTCGATAAGATTCCGATCAGTGAATATAAAATGCCGGAAGCTTATGAGAAACTCGACCGGGTGCATCCTCATTCAATTCCAACCGAACGAAGGACCGGAATCACCGAAGTCGAAGAGGTTTACAATGAGGAAGAAGCGCGACGGCAAGCGGAGCGCTGTCTGGCCTGCCATGTGGAAACCATCTATGATGCTGAATTATGTATTCTATGCGGTCGTTGTGTGGATGTCTGTCCGGAGGATTGCCTGAGGTTGGTTCCATATGAGTTAGTCGATATCGAAAATGTTGAACAAGTGTTAGAGCAGCAGGGAATCGCGCCGACCGATAGTGACAAAAACGCTATGCTATCCGTTATGTTAAAAGATCACGAACGTTGTATTCGCTGTGGACTGTGTGCTTTGCGTTGTCCCACAGAAGCGATGACAATGGAACGATTAAGCTTTGATGAAACCATCATTTAATTTGCCAAGCAGGAGTAATAATGTCAGAGAAAAATGAATCAAGACGCAGTATTTTGGGCAAGCTGACAGCCGGAATAATCAGTCTTGGAATTTTTGGGCAATTAGCCGCCTATTTCCGTTCGCTGATACCGAATATATTATACGAACCACCTACAAAATTCAAAATCGGTTTACCGACCGAATTCAGCGAAGGCGTCAAATTTATCGAGGATAAACGGGTCTACATTTTTAAAGAGCGCAATAATTTTTACGCCATCAGCGCCGTCTGTACTCATCTTGGATGTACTGTGAAGCATTCACCTTATTCGCAGCCAAAAGAAGTAGAAATAAAAGGTGAAAAAAAAGTTATGACAGGTGAATTTCGCTGCCCTTGCCACGGATCCAATTTTTATGGTGATGGAACCAATTATGCCGGACCGGCGCCGGCGCCTCTCGTCTGGCATCCCCTGGAGATCGCTCAAGAAGATGGCCAGATTTTAGTGGATATATCCAAAGAAGTTGGTAACGATTTCCGGTTATCGGTTTAGGAGGATGGAATGAAAAAACTGACTTCATTATTCCAAAAACTGTTCTGGCCCTGGTCACCGGAAAGCCAACATGAAGCCGGTGATGCAGTTGTAAAAAATCTTGTTTTGCACTGGTTCCCGGCCAAGGTCTCCTTAAAGAGTTTGTCGTGGGGCTATTCGTTCTGGCTGGGAACAATATCCTTTTCCTTATTTATCCTGCTGGGAATTGGCGGCGTGGTTCTCATGTTTTTGTATGTTCCTTCAGTCGAGCGTGCTTACCAAAGCATTAAGGATCTGGAGTTTGTAGTAAGCTTTGGCTATTTTCTAAGATCATTCCACCGGATTGGCGCCCACCTGATGGTGATAGTAGTTTTTCTCCACTTGATGCGAACATTTCTGACCGGCGCCTACAAAAATGGTTCCGCCCCGATGTCGAATAGACCCGGTAACTGGATTCTTGGTGTAATCCTGTTGGTGCTCACATTAGGCTTATCTTTTACCGGGTATCTGCTGCCCTGGGACCAATTGGCGTATTGGGCAATAACGGTCGGTACCAATATTGCCTCAGCCGTACCATTTATCGGTGATAGTATCCGCGAATTTCTGTTAGGTGGTACGATGATCGGTCAGAATACGCTGATTAGATTTTATGTCCTGCATTGTTTCTTTCTGCCGATGATCCTGCTGGGAATTGCCTTTTGGCACATGTGGCGGGTTCGTAAGGATGGCGGTCTGGCGGTGATGGAACAATATCATCAGGCGGCCAGGGAAACCTCAACCAGCAGTTTAATAAAAACCAAATCATATGCATTATTAGGAATCGCAAAAGGCACCAGTGTTCATGTACATAATTCAACAATTTTAAATGAAGAAAATTCAGTGGCCTCTTCACCCA
Organism: Fidelibacterota bacterium; assembly: GCA_030634675.1. The sequence goes on along the minus strand of DAOWAH010000181.1, from coordinate 2,387 downwards.
ATCTCATACGGCGAATCTGGACGGTATTTCTGATAACCTTTGTTATTACCGCACTACTGGCCATAGCCTTTCCAGCCCCGCTGGAAGAAGCTGCCAATCCTTCAGTCACGCCAAATCCGGCCAAAGCGCCCTGGTATTTCCTCTGGTTACAGGAGATCGTTACCGATACAACGATTCATATCGGTGATTTTACCATCAACGGCGCTCTGATCGGCGGTGTAATTGTCCCCGGTTTAATTCTGCTGGGTTTGATTATCTGGCCCTTTCTTGATAAAAGCGGACCTGAAGCGGTTGGCGTTTGGTTTGCGAAAACACGTCAGAAGCACAATATCATCTTTTTGGTCATGGTATTACTGATCATCATCCTGACTGTAATAGGTACATTTTTACGGGGACCCAATTGGAATTTTTATTGGCCCTGGGAAGCCTGGCCTGAAATGCCAACGAAGATTTGAGGCTGGAATGAAAATCAATATACACAGTAAATCAGATTCAATCCTCCTTCTGGTCGGTGGAATTCTGCTTCTGGCGCTGACCAGTCTTTTATTCATCAGTCAGGAGACCAAGGATTGGCAATATTACCAAAGGGAATTTAAAGTACTTATCGCCGAGCAATTCGGTGCTGAAGCAGCAGCACGCGTCCCACGAGGCATCCAACAGATTTGGGTAGAAGACATTGACCTAACAGATCGATGCACGACCTGCCATCTCGGGCTGAAACGAAAAGGGCTGGAATATGAGCAGAATCCCTATAAAACCCATCCCAAATTAGATTTACTATTAGATCATCCGATCGAAGATTATGGCTGCACAACCTGTCACGCCGGGCAAGGCTATGCACTCGAAACTGAAGCTGCTCATGGTTATGTGAAACACTGGGAGGACCCATTGTTATCAAAGGCAATTGCCGGGGAATATTTGATTAAGGATGGTTCGGCTTTAATAGAAATGAAATGTAATGAATGTCATCGTTATGAACGGGAAACGAAAGGAATGACGATGGTCAATTACGCCAAGAAAATTGTTCGCGATAAAGCCTGCAAAGCCTGCCACATTATTAATGACAATGGTGGAATGATCGGGCCTGATCTGTCGTATGAAGGTGACAAACACGCCGAAGGACTGGATTTCTCGAATTTTGCCGGTTTCGAGTCCGTCTTCAACTGGCATGTCACTCATTTTAAAAATCCGCTGGCTGTGGTACCCAATACCGTAATGCCCGACATGAATTTCAGCACCTATGATGCCCAGTCACTGGCAATTCTGACCATGAGCTGGCGTAAGAGCGATTATCCGGTTGAATATATTCCAAAATTCAAACTGGAAGAAGAGCGTACTCCGGAAGAGATCGCCTTTGAACAACAATTACTGGAAGGTGAGGGAGCCTTTTTCATTGAAAAAGGTTGTTTTGTCTGCCATTCAATTTCTTCCTGGGGAATCATTTCCCCATCAGAAAAGGGTCCTGATCTGGCCTATGCTGTTGACGATGTGCGTACCAGATTTGGCAAGACCCTGGATGAATTTATGTTTGAACCCCGTGGCACCATGAAAATCATACTTTCCACAATGATCGTACTGTCGGAGAACGAAAAGTGGGAAGTTATAAACAAGTTGCGCGAAGCTTATCGTCTCAAGCAGGAGCAACTTAAACAAGATTGATACATGAGCCTGGGATTAAACAATGAACCCAAAACAACAAGGAGTAACGTCATGGATATCCGGCGTTTAAACAAAACTCTCGTTTGGCTCTTGTTGCTTTCATTGGCATTCGGGCTGGTATTTATCGGCTGCGCCAAAGAAAGAGCACCAAGGGGCAGGGGAGGCGTCGAAGCGGGTCGTTCAGATATTATGGCCGCCGCTTTAAAAACCTACGTGGCTCCGGGAGATATGGATGAGTACTATCTGTTCTATAGTGGAGGACACGGAGGACAGATTTTCGTATCCGGTGTGCCGTCAATGCGCCACATCTGTACGATTCCAGTATTCACCCCATATCCCGGAACTGGTTACGGTTTTGACGACGAAACCAAGGCCATGCTGGGTGGATATACCTGGGGTGATTCACATCATCCGGGTCCCAGTGAGACCAATGGCGACTACGATGGTCGCTGGCTTTTCATTAACGACAATGCCCAGGGTCGGATCGCCCGGATCGACCTGAGCGATTTTAAAACCAAACAGATCCTGAAAGTGCCCAATATCAGTGCCAACCACGGATCGTCTTTTGTGACTCCCAATACGGAATACATCACCATGGCCACCCGTATGTCGGTTCCGATTCCACAAGGACGGTATGCGGACGTTGATAAATATGCCGAAGAATATAATGGTGTCGTGGCAGGTATCAAGGTTGCCGATGATGGCGAAATGTCCCTGGGCTGGGAAGT
>DAOWAH010000375.1 GCA_030634675.1 Fidelibacterota bacterium | reverse complement strand
GTAAACTGAAATGATTTATCAAAATAGCGCTGATCATTGCCGTTGGAAATTAATATTTGTGAAAGGTAGATGGTCTCGGCACCTTTAATCGCCGTACCCTGAAGAATCAATTGGATATGTAATGGTATGGTTAAATCACTATAATCACCATCCCAGGGCATGTTGATAAAAAACCTTCCGATTTCATTTTGGAGGGACTGGAGTTCCTGCCGTTCGTTTTCTTTCAACAAACGATCATCAATTATAGTATTGATTTCGCCAAATTGAGCCCAAGCTTGAGTTGTTATAATAATTAATATTATGGCAGGGTATAAAAGTTTGCTTCCCATAACATTTGAAGATAGCCTTTTTTTTCGGTTACCGCAAGGATATTGTAACTTAGAGAACAGAGCAAAGGCTTGATGCTGTGGAATATACGATTGATATTTTTGTAACCATCTAAATGTTACAACGTTACTGTCGTGCTTTTAAAAGATAAGCTGATGTAATTTCAATTGTGACAAACCTTAAAGATTTAATTGCCCGTTACCCGATTGTCTATGAAACATTAACCACTGCCGGTAACCTGGGTGCCGGCAAGGGATTGGAAATTTATGTCGTTGGTGGTGTGGTACGGGATATTCTGATTGGTCGCCCTATTAATGAGATCGATTTAATGGTCATCGGTGATGGGATTGAATTTGCCCGTGATTTAGCCACTGAATTGGGTGTGCACAAGATAGTGCCATTCAAGAAATTCGGCACGGCTCGGATTCCATACCGGCGAATACCAGTTGAAGTAGCTTCAGCGCGAACGGAAACCTACCAGCCAGATTCCCGTAAACCGGCTGAAGTGCGCTATACCGATTTGGAAGGTGATCTGATTCGTCGTGATTTCACCATTAATGCCATGGCTATTGACCTTTCACCAGTGCATTTCGGCGATTTGCATGATCCCTATCAGGGTAAGCACGAATTGGAACAACGCCTGCTTATTACGCCGCTCGATCCCGATGAAACCTTTTCCGAAGACCCCCTGCGCATGCTGCGGGGCGCTTACTTTGCCGCCCAATTGGGCTGTGTTCTCGATGATTCCTGTCTATCTGCTATGCGGCGTCAGGCTGCGCGAATCAGTATCGTTTCGCCCGAGCGGATAACAGCGGAAATAATTAAAATACTGAAAGCTCCGGAACCATCAATTGGTTTAATTATTTTACAGGACGTTGGTTTGATGGAGTTTGTCTTTCCGGAAATCGCCGCCCTGCATGGTATGCAGCAACCCCCAGAATGGCATCACAAAGATGTATTTTATCATACCTTGCAGGTTGTGGATAATGTCGCTCAGTTGACCGATAAAATGGAACTGCGTTTTGCAGCTTTAGTTCACGATATTGCCAAACAGGTAACCCGGAAAATAGATCCCTCACAGGTGGTTACCTTTCATGGTCATGATGAGCTCGGCGGCCGGATGCTGTATAAGATTGCCCGTCGGATGAAATTATCCAATGAATTGAGGGATTACTTGCAGAAGTTGACCCGTTTGCACCTCCGCCCCATAGCACTGGCCCAAAAAGGTGTGACTGACTCGGCTGTCCGGCGACTAATGCTGGCCGCCGGTGATGATATCGATGATCTGCTGACACTGTGCCGGGCGGACATCACGACCAAAAACCCGCACCTGGTCAAGCGTTACATGGGTAATTTTTCCCGTGTGGAACTGCTGATGCAGAATGTGGTTGAACGGGATGCCATGCGGGCATTTCAGTCGCCGGTACGCGGTGCTGAAATCATGGACATTTATGGCCTAAAGGAAGGCAAACTAATTGGAAAAATCAAAAAGGCCATTGAAACGGCCATCTTAAATGGGGAGATTGAAAATACCCATGAGGCCGCACGATCTTATCTCGATAAGATAATTTCTGAATATCAAGCGGAAATTAATAACTTAAAAAATTGACAACTTTTTAATGATTATTGCAGTCTAATCGGATTACAATCCGATTAGACAAATAAGGAGGCCAAATGTCATTCGTATTGCGTTTGTTGAATATGTTCTATGCACCCGCAGACACTTTTAAAGCATTTGTAAAGCAGCGGGACTGGAAGGATTTATGGATTCCGCTGATTATCTTG
>DAOWAH010000341.1 GCA_030634675.1 Fidelibacterota bacterium | reverse complement strand
TAATGGATATCAGTAAGCTGCAAAAATCGGGTAAGGAAATGGAAATATTATTCAATATTCCTGATAATGGAATTTCCGGCTTACTCACTATTAATTTAGCCGATTATCTACCCCGTAAATTGGAATTTTATTACAGTGAGGATGATCGAATTATACTGAATATTCAGTCAATCACTACCCTACCGGCTTTAACAAGATTCATTGATTTTAATTTGGAAGGAAAGGAAATAATCGATCTTCGTGAATAAATATCTAAAGTTAGCGGTTGCAATAGGAATCAGTCTGGCCGGTTTATATTTTGCTTTTCGTGGGGTTGAGTTTGAGGAACTTCTGGGAGCAATTACCAGAGTTAATGGTTTTTACATTTTCGCTTCGATTTTTTTAATGGTATTTAGTGTGGTTCTACGCGCATTGCGGTGGCGCTTAATATTGGGGCCATTACAGAATATCAGTTTTCATCCCTTATTTGGGGCAACCATGATCGGATATTTTGGTAATAGCGTATTACCTTTCCGGCTGGGAGAATTGTTGCGTGCTTATAGTTTATCACGTACAAAACCAATCAGTGCTTCAGAAGCTTTTGGTACAATTGTCCTGGAACGGGTTCTCGACATGATCGGAGTTCTGGTAGTCATGGTTTTTTTCTTTGTATTGTACCCGTTTCCGCCCTGGTTAAAACTCAGTGGCTTAGTCGCCGGTTTCGGTACTGGCATATTGATTTTAGTACTAATTGGTCTGGCTCTGGCTCAATCCGAAATTAAAAACAAAATATTTAGCTGGAAGATATTTCAGAATCCCATTGGTCAAAAATTTAGAAAGGTATTAGAAAACCTGGTTACAGGATTGGTAGCCATAAAATCCACCAAACATCTATTTGCTATAATATTCCATACAATCGTAATGTGGGTCGTTTATTATGCTTGCACTTATTTGGTCGTATTATCGATTAATGTACCAGTCGATTGGATCGCCGTTGGAGTAACATTAGTTGCTACCACGCTCGCAATCACCATCCCGGCTGCACCGGGTTACATAGGTACTTACCATGCAACGGCAGTTTTGGTGATGGTAGAATTATTCGGTGTGCAACTTGCTGATGCCCAGGCTTTTGCGGTGTTAGTTCATGCCATTGGTTTTGTGCCTTTTGCGATTATTGGGTTTGGCTATTTCTTGACCAGCTCGGTGAAACTGAAAGATGTTCGCAAAAATGAATTTTAGTGGAAAGCGGTTGTGAGAGGCTACGATATGATTTTTCTGGATCGGGATGGAACATTGAATCCGGATCCGGGTTACATTGCCAGACTGGAAGATTACCATTTCTATGATTTTACCATGGAAGCGCTTAAACTTTTGGCTGAGAAGGGTCAACGGTTCTGCCTGATTACCAATCAATCCGGTATAGCTCGCGGAATTATTAAGCAGGTCGATCTGGATGCAATTCACGCCTATATCCAGAAAGCCTTTGCTGAGTATGCGATACCTTTATATAATATATATTTTTGCACTGATCATCCCGACCGGGCGACGGAATTTCGTAAACCCGGTAAGGGTATGTTTTTGAAGGCTGCCAGAGATTTTAATCTCTGTTTGAAAGATTGTTTGATGATCGGTGACAGTAGAAATGATATTGAAGCAGGATTTAATTTAGGCCTGGATACAATGCTGGTTTTAACCGGAGCAGGGCTGAAGACAGAAGCTGTCCTCTCTGGACAAATCCTGCCGACCTTTACAGCGAAAAATTTATTGGAAGGTGCCAAGTATTTAGTGGAAATAATAGAATGAATATACTTGTTTTAATGGGTGGAACTTCTCCGGAGCGTGAAGTATCTTTGAATTCGGGAGAAGCCATTTTTCAATCATGTTTGAATTCGGGATTTGAAGTCGATAAATTGATTCTTGATAATGATATTCTGAAACATGTCAGTCAGTTAAAAAAGTGTGATATTGTGTTCAATGCTTTGCATGGCGGGCAGGGAGAAAATGGGATCATTCAGGGCTTTCTTGATAGCATAGGTGTACGTTATACCGGATCTGGTACCTTGGCTTCCGCAATCTGTATGGATAAGAATCTTAGTAAAAAGTTGGTTCAACTGGCCGGTCACAATACGGCTGAGTGGAAATGTATTAATCCTATTGCCAACCACGATGTACTCGATTGGGATATATATCCTGCCGTTGTAAAACCGAATAATCTGGGTAGTACGATCGGTTTGAGTATAGTTAATTCAGCTAACGATTTACCCGCTGCAATCCGGGAGGCTGGTAAGTATAGCAAGGAAGTAATAATTGAAGAATTCGTAGGTAGTCGCGAATTAACTATAGCCATCCTCGGTGATTCGGTGTTACCGATTTTAGAAATTATCCCGAGCCATGAATTCTATGATTATGAATGTAAATACACTTATGGAAAGAGTG
>DAOWAH010000459.1 GCA_030634675.1 Fidelibacterota bacterium | reverse complement strand
TGAACTCGAAGCCCCGGCCGCTGTTTTCACAGTCAATTATCGTTGCATCGGGACCAGCGGCGGAACGGAGGACAATATCCATACCTTCGAAATCCAGATCCTTGTTCCCAGGTCCGGTATAGGTACCGATGGCTACTTCCACCGTATCCAGGTCATTGGCTTCATCAATTGCCCGCTGGATGGTCTTGAAGGGCAAACCTGCAATCCCACCATCACCGGTCAGATCATTTCCGGTTGCGTCATTAACTAAGTAAACCGCGCGCCGCGGTCCAGCCAGTTCGTGCTCGATTGGTCCCAGGTCGGGTAAAGATAAAGCCGGCTGGGGTCGTGCATTACTATGAAAATCTTCACTCGGGACTGGTTTATTATCGATGCCGGAGAAGTAATCATAATAGGTTTCCAATCCAAGACCTATGGCAGGTGAAAATTCCGAGAGTGCGAAATTACCAGTATCAGGAAACAAAATCATTGGATCGAAGGAAAAGTTGGTGCCCTTGTTCCAGACCGGGTTTTGGTCTCCGTTCTGCAGGATACAGTGATCTACCACCGTGGCTTGATCCAAATCGCTGCTGTTGGTACCGGAATCCATGTTATCCCAGAAGATGGAATTATAGATTCCTACATGCGCGTTAGCAAAGTTTGATATAGCCGCCGCTCCGAAACCGGATTCATTTTCCAGGAAAAGAGAATGTACCGTCTGTAAACGAGATTGATCAACCTCAACACTAATTGCTCCGCCTTCTTGATTCGAAGAATTGTCATATAAAATACAGTTTTTAATATCCACTGAACCACCATCACCAATCGAAATGGCACCGCCACGTCCGTTAGTGGAATTATACTGGAACACACTGTTCCGAATCCTGAGTTCGGAATTGGGGTTCCATGTTGATACGGCGCCGCCATTGTTAATGTTAGCATTATTCCTGAACCGGCAGTTCCGGATTTCTAATTGACTTCCGTTACTAACATGCGCAACTCCACCGCTGGCATTTTCAATGGTCAGTCCGATTAATTTGGATTCAAAGGTCTCACCACTGTTTAGCCACAAGAAATTATCGTTATTATTAATATCAATAATGGTTGAATCGGGTCCCTGCTCGCCGATGATTACGAGATTGCGAACATAACCCTGATCCCAGCCTTCCTGGAAATCCAGGTTACGATTCTCATTGTGGTCATAAGTACCGGGCTTTAATAGCAGGGTGTCGCCATTGCTGGAAACGGCGATCATATCACTGATATACAGGGAAGGATCTTCAGGGCTTCCTTCAAAGAATGGTCCTGATGCATCATCATCCACATACCAGACCGGTCCCAGATATTTGGGAATGGCTGATTCAACCTCCGATTTCAACCCTTCATAGCCCGATGTATCGACAGCCGAGACGGCAAAGAAGTATTCCGTCCCGTTGACAAGATTGGTGATCGTGTCGTAAACCGCCGAGCGGGCCATATCCGATAAAACGGAACTGACGGAATCGAAAACACCCTCGTCATCCAGACTCTGGTAAACGAT
>DAOWAH010000158.1 GCA_030634675.1 Fidelibacterota bacterium | reverse complement strand
CATTCAGTCCGCCATTGATCGGTTGATCCCATTCTATAGTCACGGCTGTGTGTGGGTACTGAGGAGTTACACCACCTTTGGCCGGAATTCCTACAAACTGGCTCACTCCCCAGGGATTGCGCCCCAGCAGCCAGTCACGATGATTTAACATAAGTTGATGATAAGTCTCGTCACCACTCATTTTTTCATATAAGAGCACTTGGTTGACAAATGCCGAAGCCAGATTATTCGAGCACCAGATAAAGGGAATACCGATCCCATAAGCAAAATTATTTGCTCTTTCAGCCAAACTTTCAATTCCAATTCGATAGAATTCAATCAAAGTATCCTGAAAAGCAGGGCTGACTTGATCAAACAAGGCGTAGTGTCCCATATTCATGAAAGGATAGAATTCATAGTGACGCGCGCTGTCAGCACCCATCCAAGGATCAGGACCAGCCTGGAGGGCAAAGCGTTTAGCCGCATCTAAAAAGTGCGGCTCCCCTGTCACTCGGTATAATTCGGCGGCACCCCATTCCATGTCATCCGCCCAGGTAACTTCATGATAACGGTAGGGCGCCCGGCAGGGCGTCCCTTCCTGGCAGCCCGTCTGCCGCAGCCCCATAGCATAAACTTCTTTCCCAGCCTTCAGACATTGTTGTGCAAAAACCGGTTGGTTGAGGTCATCCTGCCAGATAGTATAGGCCATTGCCATTGCAGCAGCATAACGCCCGGCCAGATTAGCGATACCGGTAGAAGTATTCTGATATTTCCCTAATCCCTGGGGCTGGCCGGTGGCGTAGTAAACCACCCGGTAACTGCCAGGTCCCCAGCCATAAGCAGCCGAATCAGCGAAGGGCAACTTGAAACCGATATGATCGCGGTCATCGGCTACCTGATGGAATAGTTGATCCTGTTCCGGGTGCATCTTCAGCATCCAGTCCAGTCCCCATTTAGCTTCATCAAGAATATCAGGAATTCCATTGCTGCCCTCCTGCCCCAGATTATTGACTTGATCGGTAAAAATTGATTTATTTTCACGATATGCCAGCAAGAGACGACAAATTGTGTTTCCCGAGGTCAATAAATATCTTAAATGATCGCCGGCATCGTGCCAGCCACCGGTAACATCGATATAGGTACTGTCAGGCATCGGACCATACATGGTCTTCCCATCCTGCTGGTGGCAATATTTATCAAAAAAAGGATTGTATCCGCAGCGCTGTTGGCGGATATAACCTAAGCTGATCTCATGGGCATTGTTATAAGCATTTTTTTCTATCATGAATGGCAGTGATTCCACCGGGGAATTTTCAATCTTCAGCTTATAATAACCAGATTGAATCAGATTGGAAAAATCCAGAATATGATGATAGTTAAAATTACCATACTCACCAACACTCCCGCCTATATTGACCGGTCCCCATTCCGTCTTGTTGGTTTTGGCATCAACCAGATAAAACTGGTGATTTTCCAGGGAAATATTAGCAAAAACCAATCCCTGTTTCGACTCACCCGGCAAATAACCGATTTGATTCAATCGGAAATAAATCGAATCCAGGAGAACCTGACTGTTTGAAACACCGATAAAAAATAATCCTGATAATATTAGTTTGATATTTTGTAATACTGTCATGATATAGTCGGAAACCCTACGTTACTTTCTAAAATCTTTGTGTTATGGCCTGCAACCCTAGAGCGTGATTCCGAATGAAAATGAATGAGTCAATCCAAATATGCCATACAAACTGAAGGCATAATCGATCTGGGTCCTGACTTGCGAATAACGATAGCGGAATCCAAGGCCAAAACTGAGGCTTTGTTCATCATAATTACCGGCATAACCGGTCCTGATAATAAATGACTTGTGATAGGAATATTCAGCACCAAGTTTATATTTTTCGCGGTAGTCCCGGGGATGAATCGTTTCCGCTCCCACCACCAGATTATGTTCAGATCCTAAAACCGTCAGCAGCTCTAAGGGTCGAAAACTGAGACTAAAACCGATATTGAATGGTAACGGAAAGTCCTGTTCTTCAAAATGGATTTCACGCGAAAAATTTTGCATCACTGCGGCAAAGCGCAGTCCGTACACATTAAAATCATAGGTTGTGCCAATATCTATGGCTGGAAGTGATTGGTCATACTTTTTTGTAATTATAACCAGACTGGTATCATCCAGACTCGTCCCGGATTCAGAAATATAAGCATCACCAAGATCCTGGTAGACATATTTCAACCTCACGCCCCATGAAAACCGAGCACTTACCTTCCGGCTTATTGTTAATCCGGTTGACCAGGCTGAAGGTGAAAAACCACCAGTTTCGATATACCCGGCGTCATTCAAGGCGCGCCTGGTACCACGCAGAGTCCCGTAATCAACGTTAATGAAATCAAGTGCAATCATCCCGATTGCAGGCACTTTAACTGCCGCCACCAGACCGTGGTAATTAATATCGGCGATACCCAAAGTAGTATTTGAGAAAAACTGGAATTTCCCATTCATCCAGCCCAGTCCGGACGGATTCCAGAAAACTGCATTGGAATTACGACTCATAGTCATCCCCAGACCACCGCGTCCGATGGCCGCAGCAGATACAGGATTCTCTAAAAAACGGAATCCAACCTGGGCTTTTTTTACCAGACCAGCATTTAAGCTTCCACTCAATATTATGGCACCTAATAGAATCTGGAGAATTGTTTTACTAGCTTTCATGAATTTATCCTAGCACAAATAGGGATTTACCTTATCAAAGTAAATTTTATGAATTGATCCGCTATATTTTCACCAGTGATTGACTTTGCATCGGTAACTGCCAGAATATAGAGCCCACTGGTCACATACTGATTGGCATCGGTTCGTTGCAGCCATACTTCCTGATCGGTTCCGAAATGATCAATTATCGTCACCAGATCGCCTGTCTCGGTAAAGATTTTTAACCGGCAGCGATAAGGAAGATTAGCAAATAATATCTGGTCCTCCTTTCCCGGAAAACCCAGAGCGCCGGCATTGATTGTAGCTGGATTTGGAATGACCACAACCTCATCGCTCCGATCCAGACCGGCCTTGAAGGGAATAGCCGGACTTGTAGTACGGTTGACATAACGTGAACTTTCCAGGGCCTGTCCCGGAAACAGTCCGTCAGAATTCTGTGTGCCGTCATCGATTGCAGTTACGGCGTAATAATAACTGACGCCCCGGGTTACGTCATTATCAATATAGCTCAATGTATTACGGTCTGCTGTTTCAAAGATCATCTCCCAGGTTGCCCCCAAATTATTTTTCTTATCCAGCGGATCATTGACGTAAATTGCCCCGATTTTTCGATAAATCCGCCAAGCGGCCCAATCTTCTACCTGAGTATCCGGATCAAGATAATAGGAATTATCCGGGTAGGACCAGGCTACTCCTACCCTGTTGGCATCGCTGGTAACGATCACATCCGGAGGCGGTGGCGGATCAGGAATATCCAGATCTCGATTCCAGGCCCAAAAAGCCCGATCAACGGTCTGGAACAGGGAATCCCGTCCGGTCAACAAGGCGGTCTTTTTTTGTTCATCGGTGATTATTCCGTTGAGCCAATCTGCGCCAATCCTTCCGGCTTCGGTAAATGATAGTGATCCTACGCCAACGGCATAGACGACGCACAAGCTGTCGTTGGTATTAGTGCCTGAATTCTTCTCCAGTTCGTAGGGACCCACGGTGATGAACCGCATTGGACCTTTTTCTGGTGATGTGGACCAGCCTTCACTGATGACGTCCAGTGGAAACCGCCCGCGGCTATCGTCGCCGATATAAGTATTGCGACGACCAAGGTCACGGCGACCCCAGAAGTCGCCAGGAATTGTGGCATGAGGCATAGAATAAGGCTGCACCGTATCATCAACAGCATCCATAAAGCCGACCGTAGAACTGTGTAGGAGAGCAAAGCCCGGTATCTGAGGCGATATCAAACGACCGGTTGTGCGATCCGGGTCGCCGCTGTCATCGACACTGCCGTTGGTATAGGCTTGGGCTGTGGCCTGGTCATCCCAGTAATAGGCTACCTTCAATTTCTGGCGTTTCCGGTTTGAAACCAGTTGGGAAGTGGACACGAACCAACTGTCCAGGTCATCCTCACCTTCGTATGAAAAACCCCCCAGGGCAGTATATTCCCCGGCCTTGCTGGGGCCAAAACTGAAGGAAAGCGGCCACCACAGACGAATCGTTTGATCGGGAAAGAAATCATCAATTGTAGGATCCTCGATCGCCGGTTTGGTTTCGCCAGTGAATTTGTGAGTGGCTTTCCAGATCAGGTAATTATCATGATTAGCGTTGCTGAAAGCATAAACTTCCACCCGCGTACGGATGCCAAAGTTGCGCAAGATATCCTCCCAGACGAGAACCTGATCAGCTGGAAGATCCGGGTACACTTTCCAGGGATAGCCGCGGTTCAACTGAACGCCATCGACTGTAATATCCGGTGGGCGGTAACGGCGGCGTTCCCAGGAATATACATTTTTCCCCGGCACCCGAAAGGCGCTCTGATCTTCAGGTGGTATGATGAACCATTTACCCGTCTGGTTAACCGCGCCACTATCATCTAATGCAATTGGATTATAAATCTGGTATAACAGCTGGGAATGCCAATGGTCCTGCGGGTAATACCATAGTTCTGTCTGGGCGGCATTTCCGCCGGTCAGCATCCAGCTGTATTGGCTGGTAAACTGGCCTTCGCCGTTAAGTTTTTTCATATCCAGTTGAATGGCATTCACATTCAGAAACATGGGGGCGCCATTATGGTCCTTTTGTCCCCAGCACAGCGTAGTTAAATAAACCACAGTAGCTATTATCAGTAACTTGAAGCTTTGTCTCATTATTATACCAAATTTTGATTGAGTTTGGTT
>DAOWAH010000042.1 GCA_030634675.1 Fidelibacterota bacterium | reverse complement strand
GCGGGCGATGCTGTACAGAACGCGTATTCGTTTTTGATCAGCCAATTGATTCATACAAGCCTTCTTTGCTATTCAGCACCGCCTGACGCTCGTGTTCTTCCGGGCAATACGGTAGGCAACGGCCACAGGAAAAACATTCGCCACGATTAGCCTCATAATCCTCCCGGCGGCCCCGAAAGAAGACACCGATCGATTTAATCCCGATTACCAGCCCGATAAAGATCCCCAGCAATGTACTGCCGGTTCGAAATCTGCTATTGATAAGCGCTGTCTCTTCCAGTAGGCTGGCAACCGTCTGTCCGGATTCGTGAAAAGTCTGACTCGCCAGGGTTGTTTCACGAATCAAGCCCTGTTTCTCAGCCAGCACCTGCTCAGTAAGTCTGATCGTCGGATGCAGGCTGCTGAGCTGCTCATAGAGAAAATAGCCGCTGATTCCACCGGCAACTGCTAATCCAATGGTCAGTACGATCAGCTTGCCTAATCGACGACCGGCCTGACGCCGATCTGTTGCATCCAGAGGCGGCGCCGGTTTGTCGATGGCATCGTAGGGACAGGCATCCTGACATAAATGGCATTGGGTACAACGATCGGGGGTAATCGAAAGATGCCAGCGCGAAAATTTGGAGAACCAGTTCAACAAAACACCATAGGGACACAGAAAACGGCAATAAGGCCGGCCATAGAATACACCGATCAGCAGGAACAGACTGCCGTACACCAACATTAGTGGTTCGCCACTTAAGCGAAAAAACGAGACAAAAGGATCGAGCTGGCAGATTATATGTCCTGAACCGGTAGCCGAATACAAAATAGCGGCGCCTATAAATACATACGGTATGATACTCAGAACGGCGGCCAGTCTCGGCGGTACCGGGCGGGGTTTGATTAACACAGCATCCTGAACCGCTCCCAATGGGCAAACTGCCGCACAAAACACACGGCCAAAAAACAGAGCGAAAAGCAACGGTAGAATGAAGAATAGAATTACGCCGACCGGAATCAGGTAAGTCGCATCGAAAAATGACAGGGTTACGTTCTGGATCGAACCGACCGGACAGATACAGCCTTTACGCCAGAAACCGAAATAGGCCAGCGAAAATAACGACAGTAAAAAAATCAGATTGCGTGAACGTCGGCGTAGTACAAAAAAGGCGGCAATGGACAGGGCAATGATCAGAACAGCAACATCCAGTATTTCATACCAGACTGAATCCGGCAAAGCCAGAAGCGTCTCTGGCTTGTTGTAATCCGACTCAAACTCCGGTCGTGGGAAACGATCCTGAGCACTTACCAGAGTCAGAACCGTGAGAATTAGCAATATGAGCCTGAGGATGCGCTGCTCTACTGTTTTCACTATTAAACCTGCTGCTGCTGCCCTTTGGGAATATACGGTTGATTGACCGGTACCCGGGCTATAGCGCCGGAGGGGCAACTGCGGGAGATTGAACATTCGTTGCAGTTTAAACACAGGTCCTGCTGAACCTGCAGGTAGAGTGAACCATTGCCGAAGGAACCGCAGCCCTTGACACATTTTCCGCAGCCAATGCACAATTCGTGATCAATGCTATATTCAAAATATGGATTTTCAACAAATGTACGCTTGAGCGCCCCGGTCGGGCACAGTTGATTCTCGGCCCCGGTTGACAGGGATATCGCATCCGGTGGAAAGTAACCGCCACAGAGTTTACAATAGCCGCACACATCAAAGGCATGAACACAGCGCACAGCCGACTGGGTCAGCACACAGTTGATGGCACAATTCCCGCACTGCACGCAGATATGGGGATCGATCTGCCAGACCGTCCGACGACCGGAAGACTTTACGAGCCCCCAGCCAGCCACCGAGCCAAGACAAACCACTCCCGTAATTCGCAAGGTTCGGTTAATAAAATTGCGGCGACTCAGGTCCGGTTGATCATGTTTTGGTGTTGACATCAGCCGCTGTTTTGATCATTTGAACGGTTAGTACGATAGACTTCCGCCGTTGGTCTGCCGCAGCCTTTTAATTGACGGCAGTCCTGGCAGGGCAGTTGTGTATAAGTGACATCATCCGCATCCCAACAGCGTCGGCGCCGAAACAAAAATCCGGTTACACCGGCCATAAATAAAAAAAGTACCGAACGACCCAAGGTAACCAGTAATTCCCGTCGTGAATTATTAACTGTGGTGATGGAATTTTTCGAATTTTGGTTTAGCATTACTTAACTTCTTTCGGTTGAAATATTCGCACCTGTTGCGCCCCAGGATCCAGCACCAGAATTCTGCTCTTGGAATCAACAGCCAAATCCAGCCCGACCGCATTCCGACTGAAATTTTCAGGACCGGCAACCACGCGGTCAAATTTACCGGCGGCAGTGTACAACTTGACCCTCACCAATCCTTTCTCGCTGGTAACAAAACGTCCATCCGGCATGAGCGCAATATGGGTCGGGTTGCAACACCCACAGAAGCCCTTCAGTTTAGGCGACCATTCCCCCCACTGGCTGACCAGTTCACCATCGAGCCGATATTTTTCAATAACATGCTGTCCCGGATTGACGATCCACAGTTGGTCTTTTAATCCAATGACCAGATCAAAAAAGGGACTGGGAACAATAAACCCCAAGCGACCACTGGTATCGTCCCGCCCCCCCAATGTTCGTACAATTCCTCCTCTGTGATCATACTGGTTTACAATCCGCATCCCTGCATCGGCAGCATACAGATAATGAGGGTCAACTGCCAGCGAGGTCAAATGCGAGGTTGACAGCAGAGCGACTAATCCCGTTACTGATTGTGCAGCCTGATTCAATACGGCAATCCGATCTTTATAACCCAAATATAAATCATTAGTTGGTGAAATTGTTAGACAATTGACCCGTGCCCCGACGGGAAACACCTTTTCGATGCTGCCAAAAGCATTGAATTTGATGACTTTTAAATCCACTGCGACAAAAATATTATCATTACGGTCCACGCATATTGCACGCGGCCTATCCCCGGGAATCTTGACAGCCTGAGTCTGGTGAAATCGGATCAAATCCGGGTCGATCCGGTTGTAATCTTCCAGTGCGAGCTCGTAGGGATTACGATCGACCAACAGGTCAGTGGACAGGATATGCCAGCCGGTCCATACTAAACCTACCACCAATACGATCACCAAAGACCACCTGAACAGGGGTATTTCTTTTATAGAGTTACTCATGGCAACCTCGCTGATAATTGATTGGCATTGATATCGACGCAGACCATTTGATGGGAATCACGGGCCAGCAATAAACCGTCTACGATAGCCAAAGGCGCCCAGGCATCCGGTCCCTCCAGAATTTTGTGCTGACTGCGTAAAACCGGTTGTGTATCAAGTTGATCGTAAACCGTCATCATACCCAAATCATCCAAAACATAAAACTTACCATCGGCTAAAATGAAGGGTCCCAGTCCGAAACGATTGGTTTTGCCACTGGACCAGATTACCTTGCTGATATCCCGGCTGTCAAAACAAGCGAATTGTCCCTTCAATGCACCTCCATCCTTGGGTATAATGCTCCAGATCAGATCATTGTACAGAATGGGTGTTTGCTGATCGGAAGCACAGCCGCTACCGGGGGGCACAAATTGCAACGAATCCAGAGAGAAACGGCCTTGATTCAAATTGACCTGAACCAACATGCCACCTGCGCCGTACCCGGCCGTTAGAAAAATGCGATTATCGCCGATTTCCAGGGGCGATGGGGCTGTGACCGTATGGTTCCATATCTTAGATTGCCATAGGAGTGTTCCCCGGTCACCTTCTTCGGCGCTAATTCCGGCAATTCCGCCAATAGCACAGTAAACATATTGCCGTTTTCCGTGTAATGTCAGGGGAATGACCGATGAATGGGACATCTGCCAGTTACCCGGATTGGGGGTCTCCCAGAGAATGTCACCGGTTCGGCAATCAACGCCGATCAACAAGTTCTTACCTCCGGTCGCGATAACAGCTGTTGAATCGTCAATCAGTGGACACTGTCCCGTATACCAAAGCGGAACCTCGGTCTCATACTCCCGCTCCAGATCCAGCCCCCACAGGAATTTTCCGGTTACTGTTTCGACACACATAATATGACAGCGCGGTCCAATGGTTATAACAAAATCGTCGGTAACGGCCGGGACGGTACGTGACATTCCATGATTACGCTTTACCTGCACAGCATAGGAACGCCGCCACAGCTCTCGGCCATCTTCAAGCGCAAAACAGCGCAGGGCATCGGCTTTCTCGGTTTCGTCATAATCCAACACGTAAACGCGTCCGTTATGGACTGCTGCACCAGCATGACCCTCCCCCAGCTGGTGTGTCCAGCGCACTTGCGGCGAAGCCGACTGCAGGTTCGAAAGAGGCGGTCCCGGGGGAACGATATTAGTAAACTCACTGCCCCGAAAACGCGGCCAGTTTGAGGATGGAGCTACCGCGCTGCTGTCCAAAAGACGCCAGCGCTCGCCTATAACCACCTGCTCATTGGCTGGGCCGGAGATTACACCGGCCGGCTGATTATCCATACCCGCTGCGAAAATGGAAAAGTTGAAAGTCGGATCATGACGCAGCCAGAAAAACAATATAACCAACCAGACAGACAGAGCTGCCAGCGATACGGAACCACTCAGTCGTCGGTTATAGGGAACGGTTTTATTCACAGGCTATAGCATCACTCTGGGCCGGATATCTGCGCCCATTTCGAGCAACTCATTTCCGAATATTGTAAGCCAGCAGTGTATCACCATGCCTGATATACAGAATTCCATCCGAAATAACCGGGTGCGCCCAATGCTGATCGGTTCCAGCGGTAACCTCAAAGGAACTTATCAAATCAAAACTTTCAGGATTCGGCCGGATTAAGCCGACTTTTCCATTATCAGAATAATGATAGAGCAGACCATCAGCTAAAATCACATTCCCTTTTCCAAGGCCGGGGCCGGTAAAGGTTTCCTCGCCGGTTTCCCATTCCAGGCAGTGCCAGCCCGGCCGCTGATGGCTGGTTCCATAAATAAATCCTTCATGCACAATAAAAGCATCTATCTGACTGTCCAGGGTCTCATTGCGCCAGACCTCCTTGATATCACTCCCATCAGGAGAAAGGATCAATTGGACACCACCGACACCATAGCCACTCACGCAATAAATTTTACCATCCTGATAATAGGGCGTGTTGGGATTGATATCATAGGATGTACGATGCTTGTGCTTCCACAATACATCGCCATCTTCGGCATTAACACCGATAATGTATTGGTCCGTCATGGTGACTATAATTCGTCTGCCACCATGTTCAACCAATACCGGTGAACAGTATGCCGAACGACCACTGGCACCGGGACTGGTCCAGATTTCTTCACCGTTATACCGATTTAGAGCAATAACATTATTCTCACTACCACCTGGTGTACAGATCACCCGTTCTCCATCAATCAGCAGGGATTCGGTGATCCCCCAAGTGATATTACGGGCGCCATATTCCTCGAACAGATTAGTGCTCCAGACGACAGTCCCGTTTACTGCATTCAAGCAGACAACTGCACCGTTGGTGCCTTCGATGTAAAGCAGGTCTCCCACAACAATCGGCGTTGTTCGGGTGCCAGGATAATTCCGGTTCCACTCGTTACCGTAATCCCGTTTCCAGAGCAGGTTGCCCGATTTATCAAAGGCAAATACATAGCCGATTTCTTCAACCATACCGGTTGTGTAGATCGTATTATCAGTTACAGCGGCTGAAGCAAATCCCAGCCCGAGTCCCGTATAGGACCAGATTAACTCAGGCCCACTTTCCGGCCAGCTCTCCAGAAGACCGGTTTCAAGGTATTTACCATCACGATTAGGACCGCGCCAATTTGAAGTGACATCATCCGCAAATAAAAGCGCAACCGTTATAAATATAATCCCGCCAATTATCAGATTTCGTTTTGGGTAGTATTTCATTACTCAAGACTCCGTTTATTTGATCACAGGTACCAATTTAAATAGCGTGTATTTCTGGCATTACAAACCTGGTTTCGCAGATTTTTCACAGCTACCGCAATCCAGTCCAATTATCATTGGATAAGACCCCCGGGCGACGAGTGAAAGAAAAATTCACTTCCACCTGTTTGCCAGCATCCTGATTTTAATAATAAACACATCAAATAGGATAACAATATTCGCTTAACGGTCGACTATTAAATATTGTCGATTACAATAACACCGGAATTGCTGAAGCTGTCCATTTCCTGTAATAATTCAATCCCTTCCTGCAAGCCAACAGTACGCATAACCAGTTTACCGGGATCCAATAGCCCAGAGTCGATCATTTTGAATATGCGCTGATAATCAGCAGCCGGCATGCCATGGCTACCGACTATTTCTAACTCGTTGGCAATCACCAGTTCCATAGGTACCGGTGGTCGGTGATGCTCTCCGACCAGCAGTCCCACCTGAACATGTCGACCACGCTTGCGCAAGCCGGCAACAGAATTTATACATGTTTCCGTGGTTCCAACGGCGTCAATAGACACATGCCCCCCACCGCCAGTCAGCTCACAGACCGCACCGACCAGATCGTCTTCATCACGGACATTTATAGTCGAATTGGCACCCAGTTGAGTAGCCACGTCCAGCTTTTCATCAGCAATATCCACAGCAAGCACTTTTGCACCGACAGCCTTGCCAATCATTACCGCGGCCAATCCCACCCCGCCACAGCCATGCACAACCAGCCATTGTCCGGCTTTAAGCCTACCCTGGTCAAGCACAGCCCGGAAGGACGTTATAAAGCGGCAACCAAGGTTGGCTGCGGCTACAAAATCAAGACTGTCAGGCAGGCATACCAGGTTTTGGTCGGCATAGTGGATGGCCACCAATTCAGCGAATGATCCCCAATGGGTAAAGCCGGGCTGGAACTGGTAATCACAAACCTGGGGGTTGCCAGAGGTACATTGGGGACAAGTTCCACAGCCGCAAACAAACGGTAGTGTAACCCGATCACCCTCCTGCCAATTCTTAACGCCGATTCCCACTGCCACTATTTCACCGGCCAGTTCGTGTCCGGGAACATGGGGCAACCGGATTTCGGGATCGTGTCCCTGCCAGCCGTGCCAGTCACTCAGACATATACCGGTAGCCTTCACAGCGATTATCACACCGTTGTCAGGTACTTGTGGCTCAACAACTGACCTGATTGAAATCGGTTCTTTAAACTGATCGTAATAGGCTGCGCGCATGGTTTACTTTCTTTGATGGGCTTTAGTGATCAGATAAATAGATGGTTTTGAACCTCCGGGATAGCCCTGGATCCTATTTCCCGAGGCAAGCCTCAGAGAATCAAACCGGACCTGCTCGTCCACCGTAGCTTCGATTAATCGGAGCGAAGGTGGATTGAATCTATTTACCAAAGTTTTCTACCAGTGATTCATTGTGCTATTTTACCAATAACAGGATAACACCACCTACCGCTATCACGGCTCCAATCATGGCTCTTGTTGAAACGTGCTCCTTGCTAAAAAAGATTACCGATGGGATCAGAAATATCGGTACCAGTGCGGTAATTGTCGATGCTACGCCCGCAGTGATATAATGTAGTGCGAGCAGGGATAATGACACACCCAGGAAAGGTCCAACAAATGAGGCTCCGGTCATGATTCCCATTGCAGGTCTGTTTCCAAGAGCGATAAATATCTTACTCCAGGATTTCCGGTAGAACAGGAACGGAATAAAGCCAATTATACCAGCAATGATTCGAATCTGGGTTGCACCAAACGGCTCCAGAAAATGACCGTCGGTCATCATACCATATTTGCTTAAAATATATCCGGTGGCCTGCCCCAGTGTTCCCAGGAATGCAAATAACACTCCTCTGACTGTGATCACCCGAACTTTACGGTTCCCGGCCTGTCGGCCTGATCTTTCCAGAATAACCCAACCTACCCCCGACAATGTCACAGCCATTCCCAGCCCTTGCAGTAATGAGTATTTCTCACCCAGAAAAATCATGCCCAGAAGAGCTGAAATCGGTGCGGTTAAAGTCATTATCAACATCGATAGTCTCGGTCCAATGACTACAAAAGCTTGGAATAAGAATAGATCACCCACAGCAAACCCGATAAAACCGGATAAGCCTAACCATATCCAGGCATGGATTGGGAAATCCAGTGGAATTGGGACACCTCTTACAATTAATGATATTATACAAAAGAAAATGAGCGCGAGGATCAGGCGCCACCAGTTGACTACAGTTGCCCCCACCCTTTTTCCCGCTGCCTCGAACATTTGCGAACCAATTGTCCAGCACAGGGCAGTACCCATTGCGGCTAGTTCACCACGATAGGCAAAATTCATCAGCCGTTACCGCTGATCAATTTATCAATTACCTTAGGCAGTTCCATTAATAAACCGGAGAAATCAGGCACAGGTAAGGCAGGATCATCCTTTTCAGCCAGAGAACGGCTTAATTCTATTGATAACTGTTCTCCATCAGTAGCCAGGTAGGTTTTCATTCCCAAATGGGAAGCAATCATGTCGTTCAAAGCATCATTTCCAACCATGAGGCAATCCCTGGCGGTGACCTCAATTTTTTCGCAGATGGATTGATAATACAGTAGATTGGGTTTGCAGAAGAAACTGTTTTCAACACTTGTTATTAGCGTCATTGCAAAGCCATCCAGTCCAACCCAACTCAGTTTTAGTTTTTGGACGGTCATGGGAAACATGGGATTTGTGGCAATAACTGTCTTCATCCCTTTTTTCTTTAAAGATGTAAACAGTTCGGCTACTCCATCCACCGGAACCATTAGTTCTTCAAAATGCCGAAAATCATTTTCATAATAGGAATTAAACCGCTGCATCAGCTGTTCACCAGATTCATTTAATTCACTTGAAAATGCTTCCAGAAATAAGGTTAGATTAGTCTGGGACCCATCATTGGCAACCATAACTCTGGTCGCATTCATCATTTTGTCATAAAATTTATCCGGTGACAGGAGATCACGAAAATGGCTATACAATCCCGATATATAATCATGGTAGAATTGTTTTTCACTGTAAAGCAGAAGCGTGTTATCAAGATCAAATAGAACGGCTTTCAGAGGCATTCAAGTTCCTAATCTTATAATTATTAGAAATAACCAACTCAGTGTTTCAATCAAATTTCGTGGTTGTGAAAATAAGTTGGTATATACATATAACAGTAGGTTGTTATGCTATTACTGGCAGAACTAAATAGTGGTGTCCATAAATTTCTGTACTTTCGAAAAAGGGGCATGATCTTCTAAATTATCTTTTTACAATGATTAGAGAAGAAGGAGAAATTGGGGTTATTATTTAAATGGTGTAATTAGCATAGAGTAGTATTGAGAATAAGTATATTTTACGTACGGATTTTGGGAGCTTGGCTGTTTTGGTTCCAATAACATTTGTTACATAATAGGGTGAGGCAATACAAAAAATCCTAACTTAATAAGTAGTCCAATGAAATTGCCCGATAGTCGTGATTAATTAATCATTTAGTCAATATAAATAAGTCCACAACAATAATCAATTCTAACTGAATAATATCTCTTTTCCAAACTCTGTAATTCATTCAAAAAAATG